>CALRRW020000175.1:0-4551 GCA_943370695.1 Comamonas sp. lk
GGATTATCGCAGCAACCAATCGTGATTTACAAACCGAAATTGAAGCGGGTAATTTCCGACAAGATTTGTTTTACCGGATTTCCGTTTTTCAAATTCAATTACCCTCCTTGCGTGAAAGAGTTGTTGATATCGAACTTTTGGCAAATCACTTCGTCCAATTGTTTGCCGCCAAAACCAATAAGAAAATAAAAAACATTTCAAGAGAGTGTATTGATGCTTTACAAGAACATCCTTGGAAGGGTAATATCCGTGAACTTAAAAATGTAATTGAACGGAGCGTCATTCTTACCAATGACGATACTATTTCAATGGAAACTTTACCAGCCGAATTTCAGCAAAACAAGATCCATAAAAATGGCAAACATCTCTCTGCTTTTGATTTAGCCAGTGCCGAAAAAGTTCATATCCAAAAAGTACTTAACTATACCAACGGCAATAAAACAAAGGCTGCTGAGCTTTTGAATATTGCCCTAACTACACTTTACCGCAAACTAGAGGAGTTTCAGATAAGCTGATTTCCTTTCATTTCGCTATATACAACCCTTTCAAAACGATAGGGTTTATAAGTTAGCCCGCCCCTTAAAGGCAAAAAACAAACTAATTACCAGCTAGTTACACCAAATCAATAAAGGTGGAGTGAGAATTGAAAAGCTTCTGGCATATCAATTCTCATTACGATGACAAGGAACAAACCTAGAAACCCTTACCTGCAAATGCAACGATTTGCAGATATCACCAAACAACTCATTATTACCGGAAATATTAAACGGGCCAAAAAATGTTTGCTGGTTGCCGAATCTATTTTCATGAAAGGTAATGCTGAAATAAAAAATGTTGTATCCAATGTTTATGTTTTTTCCGTAACAAGTTTTTTGGAATTACACAATTGCAATATCCGCAATTTATTACCCGAGAATCTCAAATCAGAGTATAACAAACAAATAAATACTTCTTGTGTATGATAACCTTCATTTTAATAGTGGCAGGTATACTCGCTTATACCCTATTTTTTTATTCAATCAACTGGTTCGAAAAATATAACAAATGACAATACTATTCATTATTTCCATTGGGGTATTTGGCTACATGTGTTATGTATTGCTTAAACCCGAAAAATTTTAATATAACATGAACACAGAAATACTTGGTATTATATTAATGTATGGCTTGGTCATAACACTTGCTATACCCTTAGGCCGTTATATAGGCAAGGTTTTTAACTATGAAAACACTTGGCTGGATAAAATATTCAATCCTCTTGATAACCTATTCTTCAAACTAAGTGGTATAAACCCTTCTCAGGAAATGAACTGGAAACAACATTTGCTGGCTATGCTAACCATAAACATGGTATGGTTTATCCTATCAATGTTAGTGCTCACAAATATGGGTTGGTTGCCATTAAATCCGGATGGAAACCCATCTATGAGTGGCGATTTAGCCTTTAATACCTCAGTAAGTTTTGTTACAAATACCAACTTACAACATTATTCAGGCGAAAGCGGAATTTCATACCTTGGCCAACTTTTATTAATGCTTTGGCAATTTATCAGTGCAGCCACAGGTATTGCAATTTGTGCAGTTGTTTTCCAAGCAATGAAGGAAAAAACTTCGCACACATTGGGCAATTTCTATTCGTTTTTTGTGAGAACAAGTACGCGTATTTTATTACCCATTGCCGTTTTTGTTTCCATCATATTGATGTTTAGTGGAATTCCAATGACAATGGAAGGAAAAGACACAACCATGTCGATGCAAGGAGATATCATGCAGGTAAGCCGTGGTCCGGTTGCAGCTTTTGTGGCTATTAAACATTTGGGAACAAATGGTGGTGGCTTTTTTGCAACCAATTCAGCGCATCCCTTCGAAAACCCAAACTACTTTACCAATATCGTAGAAATGGTAACCCAAATGCTCATTCCGATTGCAATGATTTTTGCGCTTGGTTATGTGTTAAAAAGAAGAAAATTATCCTGGATGATTTTTGGTGCAATGAGTTTAGGTTTTGTTTTATTAACCACACCAACTGTAATAGCAGAAATGAACGGGAACCCCGCCATTGCTAAAATGAACATTGCTCAAAAAATGGGAAACATGGAAGGAAAAGAAGTTCGTTTTGGTTCGGTAGCATCGGCTTATTGGAGCATTGCTACCACTGTTATTTCAACAGGAAGTATAAACAGTATGCACGATAGCTTTACACCTCTCAGCGGCATGAACCAGATGCTTGCGATGATGATAAATAGTTTTTACGGAGGATGTGGTGTTGGAATGTTAAACTTTTACATTTTTATTATTCTCGCAGTATTTATTAGTGGATTAATGGTAGGCCGAACACCTGAGTTTTTAGGTAAAAAAATTGAGGCCAAAGAAATGAAAATTGCAATGGTGATTGCATTGTTACATCCCTTTTTAATCCTTGTTGGAACTGCTTTAGCTGCAGCCATGCCAAGTGTTACCGCAGGTACATTAAGCAATCCGGGATACCATGGATTTAGCCAAATATTGTATGAGTTTACCTCTTCGAGTGCAAATAATGGAAGTGGTTTTGAAGGCTTAGGAGATAATACCCACTTTTGGAATATCGCCTGTGGCCTGGTAATGTTATTTGGCAGATACCTCCCTATTATTGGTCCGGTTGCCATTGCAGGAATACTGGCAAGTAAAAAATACATACCTGAAAGCAACGGAACATTAAAAACAGACACAGGAACATTCGGACTCATAGTGTTCGCAGTGATTGCATTAGTGGCTGCATTAGCCTTCTTTCCTGCCTTAACACTTGGTCCTATTGCAGAGTACTTTTCAATGTTACATTAAAAAACTGACCAGAGCCAAACTACTCATTCAACAACATATTCATAAACATGAACGCAACTAAACCTACAATATTGTTCCAAAAGGATTTAATGCGGGAAGCACTAAAGCAATCTTTTGTAAAACTCAATCCCTCGATAATGTTCCGCAATCCGGTAATGTTTACGGTGGAAATTGGAACCATCGTGATGTTTTTTGTTTGCCTTTGGATACTCACCGGAGAAACATCTCAGGGTAATTTCGGTTACAATTTCACCGTATTCATGGTGCTATTTTTGACTTTATTATTTGCCAATTTTGCAGAAGCCATCGCTGAAGCCAGGGGCAAAGCACAAGCCAATAGTTTGCGCAAAACACGTGAAGAAACTCCCGCAAAATGGATAAAACCAATGGGTGAACTATACGTAAATGAAATCACCCTCGTTCCTTCATCCCAACTTCAAAAAGGGGACATATTTGTGTGTGAAACAGGGGACATTATTCCATCAGATGGCGAAATCATAGAAGGAATAGCAACCATTGACGAAAGTGCCATAACAGGTGAAAGCGCTCCGGTTATTCGGGAAGCGGGAGGTGATAAAAGCTCTGTAACCGGAGGAACAAAAGTGTTATCTGATCAAATAAAAGTAAAGGTTACCACCGAACAAGGTGAAAGTTTTTTGGATAAAATGATTGCCTTAGTGGAAGGTGCAAGTCGGCAAAAAACACCGAATGAAATTGCACTAACGATTTTATTGGCAGGTTTTACACTGGTATTTATCATTGTTACAATCACCCTAAAACCGTTTGCCGATTTTGCACATGCGCCTATTACAATTGCTGCTTTTATTTCACTCTTTGTATGTTTAATTCCCACCACCATTGGTGGCCTTTTATCGGCCATTGGTATTGCAGGAATGGACCGTGCTTTGAGGGCAAACGTCATTACCAAAAGCGGTAAGGCAGTGGAAACAGCAGGAGATATAGACGTTTTGCTTTTGGATAAAACAGGAACCATTACCATTGGAAACAGAAAGGCTACACATTTTTATCCGGCTAGTGGGGTAGATAAAAATTACTTTATCAGATGTGTGGTCCTAAGTTCTATGAGTGATGAAACTCCCGAAGGTAAATCGATTATCGAATTGGCGGGTGTAAATCCTTTGAGCTACAGTATTCAAAATCCACGTTTCATAAAATTCACTGCCGAAACAAGATGTTCGGGTATCGACATTGAACACACTCGTATTCGTAAAGGAGCGTCAGATGCTATCAAAAAACTTTGTTTGGATGCCGGAAATGGCTTCCCAGTTGAAACAGCAGAAAGAGTTATAACAATATCAAACAATGGCGGAACCCCATTAGTGGTATCAGAAAATGAAGAAATAATCGGTGTGGTCGAACTTCAGGATATTATTAAGCCTGGAATTCACGAACGTTTTGAACGTCTGCGCAGAATGGGTATTAAAACCGTAATGGTTACCGGTGATAATCCCTTAACAGCCAAATTTATTGCACAAGCGGCCGGTGTAGATGATTTTATTGCTGAGGCCAAACCGGAAGATAAAATGAACTATATCAAAAAAGAACAAAACGAAGGCAGGCTGGTTGCAATGATGGGTGATGGAACAAATGATGCACCTGCATTGGCACAGGCGGATGTTGGTGTAGCAATGAACAGTGGAACGCAAGCGGCAAAAGAAGCAGGCAATATGGTTGACCTTGATAATGATCCTACCAAACTGATTGAGGTAG
>CALRRW020000176.1:0-4522 GCA_943370695.1 Comamonas sp. lk
CCATAACACTCCTGTTGAACATGGCACAACAGGTCGGCTTATTTTCACCTCGTTACTCAATAAAGATATGCCGCTTATCAGATACGAAGTTGGGGACAGCGGGAGTATTGAAAAATGTGAAAGCGGTAATCATCATTATAAAATTAAAGAACTGGTCGGGCGAACGGATGATTTAATCATTACAAAAGAGGGAACACGGATTGGTCGATTGGATCCCGTTTTCAAAAACAACTTCCACATTATAGAAGCGCAAATTGTTCAGCATACGATTGATAACTTTACCATCAATATTGTTCCCGACAAATCATATACAGAACAAAATGGAACAGCTATGATTGAAAGCCTGAAAGAGCGAATTGGCGACTGTTCTGTGAACATCAAACTCACAGCACATATTCCCAGAACAAATACCGGAAAATTTAAAGCAGTAATATCCTACGTTAACCCTAACACATGAAACTTTTAACCATTATAGGCGCAAGGCCGCAATTTGTTAAAGCAGCAGCTTTGTCGCGCGAATTCAAAAAACACCCCGGACTTCAGGAAGTGATTGTGCATACCGGACAGCATTTTGATGCCAATATGAGCGATATCTTTTTTGATGAAATGGAAATACCTAAACCGGATTATCATTTAAACATCAATGGGCTTTCGCATGGAGCCATGACCGGCCAAATGCTGGAAAAAATTGAAGCTGTACTCATAACCGAGAAGCCAGATGTGGTATTGGTATATGGCGATACCAATTCAACGATAGCCGGGGCATTAGCTGCCAAAAAACTACATATAAAAGTTGCACATGTAGAAGCCGGCCTGCGAAGTTTTAACATGCAAATGCCTGAAGAAATAAACCGCATTTTAACAGACAGAATAAGCGACTGGCTTTTTTGCCCAACCGATGCCGCTATTCAAAATTTGGCCAGGGAAGGATTTGAACATATTGATGCAAAAATTATAAAAGTGGGTGATGTAATGGAAGATGCCGCAATTTATTATGCAAAAAAAGCTTCCGAAAAATCAACCATCATTTCGCAACTCCATTTACAGCACAAACAATTTGTACTGGCTACCATTCACCGTGCCGAAAACACAGACAATGCAGAAAACCTTAAAAATATTATTGCCGCACTTAATGAAATTAACAAATCACACCCGGTGATTGTTCCGCTTCATCCGCGCACCAAAAAAATCATAGCACAACAGGCGCTTGTTACCCATTTCACCATCATCGATCCTGTAGGTTATTTTGACATGATTACGCTATTGCAAAATTGCTCCCTGGTGATTACTGATAGTGGAGGATTGCAAAAGGAAGCCTTCTTTTTTCAAAAATATTGCATCACAACCCGTGAACAAACAGAATGGGTTGAGTTAATTGAAAACGGTTACAATGTGATAGCCGGAACCGAAACCGAAAAAATTATTGCACTTGCTAAAAGTACATTGAAAAAACCGTTTCCTACAGTTAAAAATCTTTATGGAAACGGGAAAGCATGCGAAAATATTTGCAAGACTCTGCTAAGTCTCCCATAAGCTTCTTACATGGCAACCCTTTAACGTTATTTCAAATGTCAAACTGAGCGAAGCCGAAGGGTGACATCATTCTACCCCTATGAAACAATTACATGTATACATGCTCCGTTGTGCCGATCAATCCATATATGTTGGCGTCACGAATAATATAACAAGGCGTTTGAATGAACATCAAACAGGGATAAACGAAACAGCCTATACACATAGCCGCAGACCTGTTCAATTAATTTTTGTTCGCTCATTTAATGATTACCTTCAAGCAATTGCTTTTGAAAAACAACTTAAGAAATGGACAAGAAAAAAGAAAGAAGCTCTTGCCATGAATGATATTCAATTGCTCAAAGAATTAGCAGCATGCAAAAACGAAACAAGTCATAAATTGTATATTCAAAATAGTAACCATATAATCCACTAGCCCCCCCTTCGGCTTCACTCAGTGTGACAGTGTAATACCAGTGAGGAATAAACATTTTTATTCCTCACTGGTATGCCAAATAAAGCAAAAAAGTTTTTGCTTTACTCCTCCTGCCCCGGGAATGTCACACTGAGCGAAGCCGAAGGGGGACCACCCTAAAATGAAAATTTTACTCCTTACCCAATACTTCCCTCCGGAAACCGGTGCACCGCAAAACAGGCTGCATTCACTTGCTACTCACCTCAGTAGTTTTGGAGCAGAAGTAACCGTGCTCACGGCCATGCCAAGCTATCCGCAATCGGTTATTTATGATGGCTACAAAAACAAATGGTATGCTAAAGAAAAAGATGGCAACCTTACGGTATACCGAAGCTGGATATATGTGAGCAAAAGTAAAGCTGTTATTGCGCGACTGCTCAATTATTTTTCCTTTGTGTTTACCTCCTTATTTGTTGGACTATTTTTCATCCGAAGAAATGATATCATCATTTGCGAATCACCACCCCTATTTTTAGGAATCACCGCGCTTATACTCAAATGGATTAAAAGCAGCAAACTGATATTTAATGTGAGTGACTTGTGGCCTGAAAGTGCAGAAAAACTGGACATTGTAACCAATAAAACACTCTTGGGGGTGTCGTATAAACTCGAACAGTTTTTATACAAAAACTCAAATTTGGTGAGTGGACAAACACAAGGTATCATCGATAATATTCAACTGCGTTTTCCGCAAACACCCCTCCATTTATTGCGAAACGGCATCGATATCCAGCAATTCAGCCAACAGGGTAACAGAAGCTTGTTTCGCAAAACCCATCACATTGAGGAGGATGCTTTTGTGATTGCGTATGCAGGAATCATTGGTCATGCTCAAGGTTTGGAAATTATGATTGAAGCTGCAGCAAAACTTAAACAGCATCATAATCTTGTTTTTTTATTGGTGGGCAACGGACCGGTAAAGGATAATCTCATCCATTTGGCTGGTACACTGGCACTCAATAATGTGCGTTTTGTAAACAGCGTGCCACGCTCCGAAATGCCCGATGTGATTGCTGCCTGCGATTGTTATGTAACACCCCTTCGCAAAAATGATTTATTCCTAGGAGCTATTCCCTCCAAAATTTTTGAACCCTTATATTATGGCAAACCTGTAATTATGGGAGTGAATGGTGAAGCCAAACAACTATTTGTAACCGAAGGAAAATGTGCGTTGCATTTTGAACCTGAAAACCTAACGGAATTGGTATCACAAATTGAGTTACTTTATAACGACAGAAATTTATACAACCAACTCGGTGAAAATGGCAAAAAATATGTTTCCACCCATTTTGACCGCGAAAAACTAGCGACCCTGTTTTGGAAAAAAATTCAAACAATATGACCATCAAATATGCCACACAGCAAGACCTGAACAAAATTGCTGCATGCCATATTGCTGCCTTTCCAACATCGGTTACATCGTTGTTCGGTATTGATTTTATTGCGCAGATGTTGCAATGGTATTTAAGTGCACCCAATAAATTTTTGTTTTGGATAGAAGAAAACAACCAATGCATCGGTTACTGCGGAGGATTGGTTATAGACGGAAGCGATGCGTATGGATCGGCCAGCGGTATGACCCAGTTTGGATTTGGCGCAGCCGCAAAGATAATGGTGCGCAAACCGTGGTTGTTTTTCCACCCCGAAATCAGGGCGCGTTATCCTTTTATTCTAACCAATGTGAAACGAAGGTTCAAAGCAATGATGGGTATCGAAAAAAAAATACCAACCATTACACCTACTTTAACAACGGATACTGAACTTACAGCCGGCTTGGTGGTTATAGGCGTTAATCCTTCCCTGCATCAAAAAGGAATCGGTTCACTATTGCAACAGGAATTTGAGCGCAAAGCCAAACAACTCGGAGCCACACAGCTCCAACTTTCAGTTAGGGTAGAAAATGCCCGGGCAATTGCATCATACAAACGGAATGGCTGGAGTATCATTGAGGACCAAAAGATATCTTACCTCATGACTAAATTTGTTTAGTAGAGTTCATTTGCATGCTTCCTTTACAAATAGGGAAACCCTCTTTCTGTATAGCTTGCAAATTTCTTATATTTGAATATGCATCCCCCTAAAACAGAAAATAAAGTAGAGGAACCCATAACCGAATATGGCGTATACTCCTATGCTGATTACCTCACCTGGACAATGGACGAGATGGTGGAGTTAATCAAAGGACGTGTGTTTAAAATGAATGCTGCGCCTAAACGCGTTCACCAAAAGGTATCCCTTATACTTGTCAACAAAATATATAATTTTCTGGAAGGCAAAACATGTGAAGTATATGAAGCTCCATTTGATGTTAGACTTCCCATAAAGTCCAAGAAAAACGAAGACATTTTCACGGTCGTACAACCCGACATTTGTGTGATTTGTGATCAAACAAAATTGGATGAGGCAGGTTGTATTGGAGCTCCTGATTTGATTGTTGAGATTCTATCGAAAGGAAACAATAAAAAAGAACTCACCTACAAGTACGAAGTATACGAAGAAAGTGGTGTACATGAATACTGGATTATTCATCCCGAT
>CALRRW020000177.1:0-4499 GCA_943370695.1 Comamonas sp. lk
TCACGAGGGTTTACCCTCTTCATCGCCACTTTTGAAATCAACCGTTCCAAGTCTCCAATGCTTTTTAAGTGGTCAATTACCGCATCGCGTTGTGTTGTTTGTTTATGGGCATAATCAACAATGGCAAGCCTGTCATTAATACCCGCAATATCTTTTAACGGAAGCACCACCCATTTTTTGAGCAACCTCGCTCCCATTGGTGTCACCGTTTTATCCAGAGTTTGAATCAATGAAACACCGTTTTCATTTGCCGAATACAGCAACTCCAAATTGCGGATGGTAAACCTATCGAGCCACACAAATTGATGTTCATCAATGCGCGAAATGGATTGAATATGCTGCACTTGTGTATGGTGCGTTTCGGCAAGGTAATGGAGGCATACTCCGGCAGCAATAATAGCCGCATTCATTTGCTGAATGCCAAAACCCTTGAGGTTGGCCGTATTAAAATGGCTGATTAATTTATCGTTTGCAAAATCAAACTGAAAAGCCCAATCATCAAGCTGGTAGGTGTAAAATTTATCGCCAAAGTGTTGCTGAAAGTTTTTAAACTGAGGCTTGGCCAGGATAATTTCAGCCGGCTTAAATCCCTGGATTAATTTATCAATGTACTCAATATCTCCCTCGGCTGTCATAAACTCGCCTGTGGAAATATCCAAAAACGAAACACCCGTCTTATCTTTATCAAAATGTACCGCTGCTAAATAATTGGAAACTTTATGGTCCAGTATTTTATCGTTGTAAGAAACACCCGGAGTAATGAGTTCGGTTACACCACGTTTAACAATTGTTTTGGTCAGTTTCGGATCTTCAAGCTGATCGCAAATGGCCACCCGCTGCCCTGCCCGCACCAACTTTGGCAAATAGGTATCCAATGAATGATGGGGAAATCCGGCAAGTTCAATATGGGATGCCGAACCATTGGCCCTTTTGGTGAGAACAATGCCCAGAATTTGCGAGGCCTTAATGGCATCTTCACCAAATGTTTCATAAAAATCCCCTACACGAAACAACAAGATAGCACCTGGATATTTGGTCTTAATCTGGTTGTATTGCTTCATCAGCGGAGTTTCGGCAGGTTCTTTCTTTTGCATAAAGTGGCAAAATACGCCAGTTAATAATTGGGGAGTGAACATTTTTTTAACACGGCAGTCCCTTTCCGACAATTGGTATAACCGAATGCTATGACCGGAATCATGTTATGTACATATTGACACTACTGTTTTTCAGCCGTGTAGCGATAATCATTCGTTTGAATCTTATTGTTTAGGGTATCACGTTCAGTATAATAAAAATAAATTTCATCAACAGTTAATCCTGATACATGGAACAACGTATCTGTTTCTATACTATCAGCTATCAGAATTATTTTTTGCGTTGCATTGTAAAAATATTTCACCGGTTTAATATCCACTTCCATTTGCCCCCCCATTTTGATGTATAAAGAATCATTTGTAAACCTTACATATTCAACCAAATCCGCCTGACCGGTAAATGGACCAACTCTTGATCCATGTAAGATTGTTTCATCATTGTTATTGAATACATAGTCCAGTGATGTACACACCCACTTTCCAACAATTGTTACCGGGATTTCTTCCTTTTCAGGAATTTTATCCTCTGTTACATTGCATGCCATACAAAAGCAGCAAAAAGAAAAAAGAAAAAGTTTGTTCATAGGTATCACTTTTACAACCAATATACAAAACCATCCCTATTCAACATGCATCATTTTTTTTCTTCAATTATCTAACCTCCATCATCCAACTTCCAATCTCTATATTTGCACCACATGAGCAATCAAAAACTAAAACTTACCGAGCTGAACCGCTTGGACGTAACACAATATAAAAACACCGAAAAAGCTAGCATTATACTGGTATTGGACAATATCCGGAGCGCCCAGAATATTGGTTCCATCTTCAGAACTTCTGATGCTTTTAATATTGAAAAAATTATCCTCACCGGTATCAGCGCAACACCTCCTAATAAAGAAATACTTAAAACAGCATTGGGAAGTACCGAGTCGGTTGTGTGGGAGCACCATGTAAATACCGTTGAAATTGTGGGCAGGTTAAAGCAGGAAGGTTATCAGATTTTGAGCATTGAGCAAACACAAAACAGCACCATGCTACATGCCTTTACACCCCTTGTTCAGGCAAAATATGTTTTGGTATTGGGTAATGAAGTGGATGGTGTAAACCAGGATGTGATTGATGTTTCCGACTATACGTTGGAGATTCCTCAGTTTGGAACAAAGCACTCGTTAAACGTAGCAGTAAGTGCAGGGATTGTGCTTTGGGATATTTACAATAAATTGTATTTACAGGAGAATTGATTGAGATAAAAAGTGCTGAATTCCCTTTAATCCAACACTTAACTTCCGGCTTTTAATCCCAGAAAACCACATCCATGGTATGTGATAACGGCAATAGCTGTTTGCTCATAACATCAATAAACGATTTGTAATAATCGCCTGTGTACTGGGCCAGGGTATCATGCCGTTCCTGTGGTTCGTTATGGGGAAACAGTTGGTGTTTAATATCTACCAACAACTGAATATCCGCTTCACTTTTTTCCTTTTTACGTTTCAAAACATCCTTTTTGAATCCCGCCAATTCTTGGATTGTTTTCAATTTCCAGTCAATCAATTGAGCGGCAATTTTATTATCAAACGGCATTAAGGTATCAATGGCTTGTTGAATGGTTTGCTCTACAAGGGCCGCTTCACCATCAATAGATAAAGGATGTTCGGCTTGTATGAATTGTTTGAGCAATTCCTCCTCTTTTAAAAAAAGTTGTTCAATGGTTACCCCACGTTTTTCCAATTTATGCAAAATAGATTTGCGCAACAGCATAACCGAGTTGCGCAATACCACCATTGGAAAAGGAACCCCGTGGGTGGCAAAAACATCTTTTAACTGCAGCCAATAAGCAATTTCTCCGGGCCCACCGATATAAGCTAGGTTAGGTAAAATGGCTTCTTGGTAAACAGGGCGCAGCACAACATTCGGACTAAACCTTTCGGGATGATTGTGAATCTCAGCTTCCATCTCGGCTTCATTCAACACAATGGAAGTATTGTTTACTTCAAATCCTTTTTTCGTTTTTTTGATGAGGTTCCGGCCTTCTTTGCCTAAGTAAAAAAAGTTGATTTCACGCCCGGTGATTTGCAGTTTGTAGTTTCGTCCCAGTCTTCCATTCGTCTCAATAAGTGCATTAAAACTGGTATGTTTAAGCACATCATCCAGCATTACCTGGGTGAATTCTTTTTT
Organism: Comamonas sp. lk; assembly: GCA_943370695.1. Classification (GTDB taxonomy): domain Bacteria; phylum Bacteroidota; class Bacteroidia; order UKL13-3; family UKL13-3; genus UKL13-3. Next base: position 3,276 of record CALRRW020000177.1, read on the forward strand.
GAGAACAAGAGCATTGGGTTCCAATATCACCAGTCCATAATCGGCAAACAATGCATGCACAATTTTGCGGGTTGCCTGGCTTAAATTTTCACTTTCGGCATATGCTTTTTCAAACAATGCAATCAATGCATTATCCTCGCCAAGTGCTGCTTTTAATAATACAATTGCTTCCTCAACAGCTGATGTAGCAAGCACTCCCACCGGTTGATTATTGGAGTTAATATCCCACTCAATTTTGTTTCCCTTTACAAATACATGGTTTATTTCGGCAAAATCATGGTCCTCGGAAGCCATCCAAAATACAGGAACAACATGGTTGGTTGGGTGTTGGATTCTTAACTCTTCGGCTAAACGAATGGTGGAAAGTATCTTGTAAATAAAAAACAACGGACCGGTAAACAATGCCAACTGATGACCTGTGGTTACAGTGAAGGTGTTGGTTTCTTTTAAAGATTCAATATTGGCAAAAACCTTCTTTGCCTGTTTTGGATCAATGCCAATTTCGGCATACTGTTTCAGCAAGGTATCCACTAAAACATTCCGTTTGGTTTGGGCAAACTCCCTGTTGGCAATGATTGAATCGAACGAACCCATTACCGGTAAATACCGGTAAAAAGACTTCAGCTCATCTTTTTGATGAACATAATCCAATACCAATTTTGAATACAGATTGGTTTGAGCAAGTGGAATGTTTTTATATAACAAGTTTATCTAATAATTAAGTTCGTTGGATAATGAAATTGCAAAGTTGATTAAGTTAAACAGTTGTAAGTTTATTTATGTGTCTTATAGAACATAATCCCATAAAGCCATAAAGCCACAAAACCGTAAAGCCAATCTCTACTCAACAACACGACCAATTAAATCAAACTCTTCTGCAGCTGTTATTTCTACCTGTGCAAAATCACCTACCCTTACATAATTTGATTTGGCATCCACAATCACCTCGTTATCTACTTCCGGTGAATCAAACTCGGTGCGGCCAACAAACTGTCCGTTCTCTTTTCTGTCGAACAATACCTTAAAGGTTTTGCCCACTTTTTGCTGGTTTAACTCCGATGAAATTCCTTGTTGGATATCCATTACAATAGCCGCGCGTTCTTCTTTTACTTCCTGTGGCACATCATCCACCATGGTTCCGGCATGTGTTCCCTCCTCGTGGCTGTAGGTAAATATGCCCAGCCTGTCAAAACGGTTGTAATCCACAAACTTGCACAAATCCTG
>CALRRW020000178.1:0-4478 GCA_943370695.1 Comamonas sp. lk
GGCCTCGAGCCAACCAGGATAACTGGAGAATTGCTTCCATTGAAAAGCCGGAAGTTCAAGCGATAAATGAAGGCGGTAAGTCCGGGGGGAAATCACAGGAGGATTCAACAGGTGCATCAACAGAACAGAAGAGTACAGATATGGAGGCCGCTAATCCTGTAATGGGAATAAGCACAAGCAGAAAGGCCTGGATTGCCAATGTGCCGTTTACAAAAGATAAAATGGATCAATCCAACAGGCAGCTTACCGAAGCATTTTACAATATTGGTTCGATATACAGCAGCAAACTGGAGGATAATAAAGAAGCCATTAAGGATTATGAGCTGTTACTGTACCGTTTTCCAGGAAGTCAGTATGAACCTGAAGTTTTATACAGGCTTTACAAATTGTACCTGGCCGAACAAAAACCGGACCTGGCAACTGTTAAAAAGAACCGTTTAATAACGGAGTATCCGGAAAGTCCTTATGCCCAGATTATTCAGAACAAAGTAGTGAATTCGGCTGAAACGGATGCCAATAAACAAGTGGTGGATGCTTACGAAGTGCTTTACCAATATTATCTTGACGGGCAGTATGATTTGGTAAAACAAGGAAAAGCAGAAGCCGATAAAAAATATGCAGGTAATACATTGCAACCCAAGTTTGATTTATTGTATGCACTGGCAGTTGGCAAAACACAACCGGTTCCCGAATTTGTTGTGCAGCTCAATGATGTTATTGCCAAACATCCTAAAACAGATGTTGCCGAAAGGGCACAGGGAATCCTGGATTATATAAAACGCTCTGAAGAAAAAGCCATACCGGATTCATTAAAACCCAAAGAACCCGAATTTGTGGTTGATGGCGGTGGTTCTTATTATGTTGTAATTGCCATTAAGGACGACAAGCTTGATATGAATGAACTGGTGGCTAAAGCCACAGGTTATAATGAAGAGTTTCATGATTTTGATAACCTGAGGGTGAATACCATGCTGTCTAATGAAGGTTATCAGTTGATGTTGATTCGTGAGTTTAAAGAGCTAAAACCTGCAATGGGTTATTTCAACGACTTCAATTTACGGGATGCAATGAAGAAAAGGTTGAAATATGAAGGCAAGGTTATTGTTTTTGTCATTTCTCAACCTAATTTTAAAAAAATGTTGAAGGAGCAAAAAGTTGAATTGTACCAAACTTATTTTAGCGACTACGAAAAATTAAACAATCAGAAAAAGTGAACTGGAAAGATTTATTTTGGAATAACCCTTTGTCCAAATGGCTAAAGTGGATTTGGATTGCTGTGTTTGGTGGCATTTTGTTGCTTTCCTTATTGGTTTGGACCGTTTCTTTGGGATGGTTTGGTGAATTGCCGCCACTGGAAGAACTCGAGAATCCTAAAACCTATTTGGCTTCCGAAATATACAGCGAAGATGGTGTGTTAATTGGCAAGTATTATTTGCAAAACCGAAGCAATACCCATTTTGAAGAAATCAGTCCGAACTTAATTAATGCACTTATTGCTACCGAAGATATTCGTTTTTACAGCCACTCAGGAATTGACTTTAGGGGAGCGGCAAGTATTGTGGGTTATGCCCTGGTGGGCAAACGCAGGGGAGCATCTACCATTACGCAACAGTTGGCCAAAAATTTATTTCCACGCAAAAAATTCGACAACGTATTTAACAAAGCAACTACAAAATTAAAAGAGTGGATTACTGCGGTGCGCATTGAAGAGCGTTACACCAAAGAAGAAATTATTACCATGTATTTTAATACAGTTGAATTTGGTGGAAACTCTTTTGGGATATCATCGGCAGCAAAAACTTTTTTTGGTAAAAAGGCTATAGATTTAAATGTAGTAGAAGCTTCCATGTTGGTGGGAATGCTGAAAGCGCCAACCCGATATAGCCCTGTGCGCAATCCTGAAAATGCACTGCGCAGAAGAAACACTGTATTGAACCAGTTGCGCAAAAATGATTTCATAACAGATGAATCATATGATACCTTAAAATTGATGGCCATCGAACTGAATTACCAGGAAGATGATCACAATGATGGATTGGCACCATATTTCAGGGAACACCTTCGTCTCGAATTATTGGAGTGGTGCGAAGAAAACGGGTTCAATTTGTACAAAGACGGATTAAAAATATACACCACCATTAACAGTAAAATGCAGGCAATTGCCGAGGAAGCGGTTCATGATCATTGCAAAGAAATGCAGCGTAAATTTTACAATCACTGGAAAGGCAGAAATCCTTGGGGAACCTTTTCGGAGTTGATTACGGCAGGCATGAAACGCAGCGACCGTTATCGGTTGATGAAAGCATCGGGCGCAAGCGAGGCCGAAATTAAAGTTGCTTTTAACACTCCTGTAAAAATGAAAGTGTTTAGTTATACCAAAGGCGAAATTGATACCACGATGACTCCATTGGATTCCATTAAATATTACAAGTATTTTATGCAGTGTGGCATGATGAGTATGGATCCGCGCAATGGTTATGTGAAAGCTTGGGTGGGTGGAATCAACCATACCTATTTTCAGTACGACCACGTAAACATCAATTCGAAACGACAAGTGGGTTCTACCTTTAAACCATTGGTGTATACCATGGCAATGGATAATGGCTGGAGTCCTTGTTTTGTAGCGCCCAATCAGCCTGTGCAGTTTGACGGATACCCGGATTACAATCCGCAAAATGCCGACTCTAAAAAATACAATGAACCCGAAATGACCCTGTTCAGAGGGTTGAAGTTTTCGGTGAACAATATTGTATTGTACATCATGAAACAACTAGGCCCAACAGGTCCGAATGCTGTAATAGAACTGGCCAAAAAAATGGGTATTACCAGTAAGATGGAACCATACCCTGCTATTGCGCTTGGTGTTTCGGATATTTCGGTATATGAAATGGTGGGAGCGTATTCAACCTATGCCAATAAGGGTGTGTGGACCGAACCGATTTATGTAACCAGTATTTTGGATAAAAACGGAAATGTGGTGCGTGAAGTTGTGCCGCGTACAGTAGAAGCCATGAGTGAACAAACGGCTTATATCATGGAAAAAATGTTGGAGCAGGTTACCACGCATGGTACTGCGGCCAAAATAAAATACCAGTATAAAATACCAGGTGCTGTTGGGGGTAAAACAGGAACCACACAAAATTACAGTGATGGCTGGTTCATGGGCATTACACCAAGTTTGGTAACGGGAGTATGGACAGGTTTTGAAGACCGTGCCATCCATTTCCGCAGCATGGATTTGGGGTCGGGTTCATCAATGGCCATGCCTATTTGGGGTAATTACATGAAAAAGGTAACAGCTGATACTTCCTTGTTTAAAGTACAGGAAACGTTTACACCACCGCAACAACCCCTCACTGTGGAGATGAATTGCGAAACCTATAATGAGAAAGCACCCGAGAAAGTGGAGTTGTTTGAGGAGTAGAAATATTCGCTTATAAAACGCCAAAAATATCTGGGAACTTCATGTAACCAACAGATGCAAATGGGAAATGATGGGAATGTGTTAGGTAATTTGGAACGGTTGTGATTACTCTTTTGGGATAATTTATTTAATTGCATATGCCCACCGAAAAACCACTCGTAAACAAAAAGTACCAACTGGAGAAATTTCCCGGGAAAGGAGGCTGGACGTATGTGGTTATTGAAGAAATTCCGAAAGACAAACGCGCTCGTTTTGGTTGGGTGAAAGTAAAAGGGTTTATTGACGATTTTGAGATTCAACAGTACAAGTTGATGCCAATGGGTAATCACAAATTGTTTTTACCGGTACGGGCAGAGATTCGCAAGAAGATTAAAAAACAAGAGGGCGATTGGGTAAACGTGGTGTTTTATGCAGACCATTCAGCATTGGAAATACCTGAAGAATTATTGGCCTGTTTGGAAGAAGACCCAATTGCGCACAAAACTTTTTTAAGTTATACCGAAGGACAACAGAAAGAATTTATTGATTGGATTGCTTCGGCCAAAACGGATAAAACGAAAGTTGAACGAATGGCAGCTACCCTTGATAAACTTGTAAAGGGAGAGAAGTTCAGGGATTAACAGCAGACATTTTATTGGGTTGCAGAATAAGGGAATCGTATAGTGGAGGTTCCTGTCATATAATTTCTGTTGTTTTTACACATCCTGTTTTATATTTGGGTTCTAAATTAGCTAACTATGATGCGCACATTTCTACTACTTTCATTCCTTTGTTTGGCATTTTTCACCAATGCACAAACCTGTACCAATTGTAAAACGGAATATCATGATTACACCGGTGATATCCATGTAAAAAACAATGAAGAGGTTTGTATTACGGGAACCTTTTCGGGTAATATTGACTTTAATGGCGGCAAGCTAACCATATGTGGCAATGCGCAAGTCGGGTCTTTAAACTACAAACAACCCGCATCAATGATTATCAGCGAGGGTGCACGGGTTAAAATTCAAAGCATCAACTCGAGTAAGGAAGTATTTATTACCAACTATTGTGA
>CALRRW020000179.1:0-4472 GCA_943370695.1 Comamonas sp. lk
TACATCAGTTCACGTGCTTCGGGGCTAAACATAATCCCTCTTTTTTGAGCCGTATAGTCTGCTATAAGCATTAAATCCTGAGGGGTGTAATCAGGGTAATCATAGTACATGTTAAAACGGGATTTTAAACCCGGATTTGATTCAAGGAAATTATCCATTTCTTCGGGATAACCTGCAACAATAATTGATAGGTCTCCGTCTCCATCGCTCATTTCCTTAAGCAATATTTCGATGGCTTCTTTTCCAAAATCTTTTGAGTCATCATTTTTTCGGGCCAATGCATAAGCTTCATCAATAAACAAAATTCCGCCACGTGCTTTTTTGATGACTTCTTTTGTTTTGGGAGCAGTTTGTCCGATATATTCGGCAACCAAATCACTTCTGTCGGCCTCTACCACATGTCCTTTGCTTAATAAACCCAGCTCATGGTAAATTTTACCCAGCATCTTAGCAACGGTTGTTTTTCCGGTTCCCGGGTTACCTGTAAATACAGCGTGTAAGTTTATTTTATCGGTATCATCAAATCCTCTTTCCTTGCGGAGTTTGATGAAATTGAGATAGGTTGTATATTCTTTTACTTTCTTTTTAATGGAATCCAAGCCAATGAGTTCATCAAGTTCTTTAATGACAGAATCAAAAGAATTATCACTGGTTTTTTGTACTTTTTCGGGTAGTTTATTTTTAGGTTTTGCTGGTATTCGGGGCATGTCTTTCTCATCAATAAACACTTCGCCTACTTCAAATGGCAGGGATGCAATAATTTGATCCATGAAAACAATATCAACGGAGTAAATATCATTTCCCCACGTTCCCTTTTGGTCGGCTCCCCAGCCAATAGAACATTCAAAAGTGGGTTCTTTTGTACTTACCTGAAATATTTTATCAATGCTTCCTTTGAGTTGTCCGCTATGTGTTCTGAAATTAAAAAACAATTCGCAGGCCCAAGTATCTTTGCCTTTTACAAGATTTTCGGCCAATAATTCAACCCAAACATACCGGGTTTCTTTCCCATTAAATGCAACAATGTATTTGCGCTCTTTTTTGGGAACATTACTGTCTGGTCCTTCATAAAGGCGGATGGTTTGTGTTAAAAAATAGGGATTAACCGTTTCCGAAATTATACCCTGATCTTCAATATGAAACAACTTTTCGGATACCAGCACACTGTCAATCCATGCCTCCCAGCGGTATATTCCGGCCTTCCAGTATACTCCTGATGTTTTTACCCCCCAGCCTTCACGTACAAAAACAATGTTCTCATCTTTTTTGATGGTTCTGTCGGCCACAAGGCTGCATATTTCGGTTCCGTCAATATTATTCACACACTTGAGATTAATGCGGATATCCCAATCTTCTTCATCAAACAGTTTATTAAAGAAGGACAATTCGCAGTACAAAAAAGTACATTCAGCTTCATCATAAACCAAGCGGTACTTTTTCTCATTATTCGCTAACCATTCGGTAGAACCAAATACTTTCAAATCTCTGAATTTATAGTTGGTGGGTTTATCTTTAGCCATGATGATAGAATTAGGGTGTATTTAAATACGATGCTAAGTTTAAAGATAGATTCCGTAAATTAAATAAGGTTGTATAAGGTTACTGTAAAATTCATGTAATCAGAAAAATAGGTTTTACACAAAATGCTATGGTAAAAGAAAAAGGCGATTAAAAATAAAAATATCTACTAAATACTTGCGTTTTAATCAGACATCCTTACATTTGCACTCCTTTGTAAGGAGAAGGAGAGGTGCCTGAGTGGCCGAAAGGACATGTTTGCTAAACATGCGTACTGGAAACGGTACCGAGGGTTCGAATCCCTCCCTCTCCGCAAAATAATAAAATAGATACCAATCGGGGTGTAGCGTAGCCTGGTATCGCGCCACATTTGGGATGTGGAGGTCGTAGGTTCGAATCCTGCCACCCCGACAAAAAGCTCAACAATTGTTGGGCTTTTTTTGTAAGAAGATGATTCATTTTGTTTATATCATACGAAGTGAGAAACTGGGCAAGTATTATGTTGGATTTACGATTGATGCAGCTACTAGGCTAAATCAACATAATTCCGGTATTAGCACTTTTACTTCCAGAGGTATTCCCTGGCGTTTGATTCATTTTTTTGAGATGGAATCCATTGAGAAGGCAAGGGTTCTTGAAAAGGAAATAAAAGGAAGAGGAATTGAGCGGTACTTAAAAGATAAAAAAATTATCTGAGAGCGATGTTGAGGCCGTATCCTGCTGAAGGCGGGACTGCCACCCCGACAAAAAGCTCAACAATTGTTGGTCCTTTTTTGTTACTTACGAATCTATAATTGCACTTAATTGTTATATTGATAATGATTACCCAACAAAATATTTTAAAAGCATTGAGCACAGTTCAGGAGCCAGACTTGCGTAAAGATCTGGTTACCCTCAACATGATTCAGGATATAGTTATTGATGGAGATAAGGTATCGTTTAAAATTGTACTTACAACTCCTGCTTGCCCGCTAAAGGAAAAAATGGAGAAGGACTGTATCGATGCGATTCATCAACTTGTTTCCGAAAGTATAGAAGTGAGCATAGAGATGACGGCAAATGTTACCAGTAACCGACAGGATAAGCTGGTGTTGCCTGGTGTTAAAAATATTATTGCTGTTGTTTCGGGCAAGGGCGGTGTTGGTAAAAGTACTGTTTCGTCAAACTTAGCCCTCGCATTGCATGAATTAGGTGCTAAAGTGGGTTTGTTAGACGCAGATATTCATGGACCTTCTGTTCCTATCATGTTTGGTGTTCATGATGAAACACCTGATATGAGAACGGTAGATGGTAAACAACTAATGGTACCTATTGAACGCCATGGCATTAAGTTATTGTCAATTGGTTTTATGATAGATCCCAATCAGGCTGTTGTGTGGCGCGGTCCAATGGTTTCCTCTGCTTTGCGTCAGTTTGTGAATGACACAGATTGGGGGGAACTGGATTATTTAATTTTGGATATGCCTCCCGGAACAGGAGATATTCATTTAACAATGGCTCAAATTGTACCTGTTAGCGGAGTGGTTTTGGTTACCACGCCTCAGGATGTGGCATTGGCCGATGCTAAGAAAGCCGCTGTAATGTTTGATATGTTGCCTCAAAAAATACCAATGTTAGGTGTGGTGGAAAATATGAGTTGGTTTACACCTATTGAACTGCCTGATCATAAGTATTACATTTTTGGTGAAGGTGGCGGGCAAAAAATGGCCGATATGGTAAATGTGCCTTTATTAGGGCAGGTGCCTTTGGTGCAGGGTGTAAGGGAAGGTGGTGATAAAGGAATGCCGGCAGTGTTGGATGAACAAAACCCGGTTCGACAGGTGTTTTTAGATGTTGCAAAACAAGTAGCACAGCAATTAGCGATTAACAACGCAAAACAGTTGGCAATGGTTTAATTGAATATAAATAGTTTAATTTTGAACGGAAATGAAAACAGCGGAAATGATTCAAAAAATTGAAATAGCATTAAACTCGATGCGTCCATTTTTACAAGCAGATGGGGGAGATGTAGAGTTAGTTGAGGTTACTAAAGAAATGGAAGTGAGGTTGCGTCTTAAAGGCAATTGCAGTAGTTGTGAAATGAGTGGAATGACAATGAAAGCGGGAATTGAAAACGGATTGAAAAATGCGATTCCTGAAATTGTGAGCGTGATTGCGGTCAATTAATTAAATAGAATATCCTCTTTATAAAAAAAGCCAACACAAACTTAATTGTGTTGGCTTTTTTGTTATTGGTGTTCTCTGAGCGATTGTTATTCAACAATTATTTTGCTCGAGAATTCTTCTCCACTTTCGTTTTTAATTATAACCATATAAAGACCTTTGTTGGCAGTACTTAAATCAACTCCGGCTTCAATTGTATTGGTTTTTATGTCCAGAACTGTTTTGCCCAACATATCCATAATTTTTACAGATACAATGTTCTTATTTGATAATGAGTGAATGGTAAACACGCCATTATTTGGATTCGGGAAAATTGTCATGTTGTTTTTAATTTCAACTGTTTCAATTCCAGTAATACAATCAATTACATGGACTAATCTTTGGGTTTGTGTTGCTTTATTACCCGATGGATCTGTTACATCATAATTAATAAAGTAGTAACCAGGTTTTGACAAATCTACTCCTGTATTATCTGTAATCATATTATCTATAAGCGTAGCTGCACTATAGTAATTATCAATTATTTTCACACCCGGGTCCACAAAGTTTTTCTCAAATCTGCAAACTGTTACCGGATTGCCTCCCAATAACTGAATCTCAGGTGCTGTTCTGTCTACAACTTTTACCGTGCGGGTTACCACAGTAGTGTTCCCTGCTCCATCTGTTACCGTGTATGTTACTGTATAGTTACCTAGTACTGTCATGTTTGGTAATCCGGTGATAACTGGGAATACATTCGGATAATAATTATCCGTTGCGGTTACTCCCGGATCATTAAAGATGGTAAACAC
>CALRRW020000180.1:0-4450 GCA_943370695.1 Comamonas sp. lk
AAAAAAAGACAGCTCTTTCGAACTGTCTTTTGTAAGATTATTGATAAAAGTAGTTAATAATTACTTAATTACTTCAGCTACGTCAGTATATTTAAGGTTAAATGCTTCCGATACCCCTTTGTAAACAACTTTACCATTCACCACATTTAAACCCAAACGCAATTCTTCATTATCTGCACATGCTTTTTTCCAGCCTTTGTTTGCCAGTTGCAATGCATAAGGTAATGTTGCATTCGTTAATGCAAGTGTTGATGTATAAGGAACAGCACCCGGCATATTTGCTACGCAATAGTGAATCACACCATCAATTACATAAGTAGGATCTTCGTGAGTTGTTGCTTTTGTTGTTTCAAAGCAACCTCCCTGGTCTACCGCTACATCCACCAATACAGTACCCGGACGCATTGTTTTTAACATGTCCTTGGTAATTAAGTGAGGAGCTTTGGCGCCCGGAATCAATACAGCACCCACAATCAGGTCAGAGTGCGTAATCATTTCACGGATATTGTATTCATTCGAATAAACAGTTTTTACATTTTTAGGCAGGATATTATCCAATTCGCGTAAGCGTGGTAACGAAATATCCATAATGGTAACGTCCGCACCCAAACCGGCCGCCATAATAGCAGCCTGAGTTCCTACGATCCCTCCACCCAATACCAATACTTCAGCAGGTTTAACGCCCGGTACACCTCCCAAAAGGATACCACGTCCACCCATAGGTTTTTCCAAAAATTTAGCACCTTCTTGTACACTCATACGTCCGGCTACTTCACTCATCGGAACCAATAAAGGAAGTGAGCGGTCTTTTTTCTCAACTGTTTCGTATGCCAAACAAACAGCTTTGCTTTTAATCATTGCTTTGGTAAGCGGTTCATAAGAGGCAAAGTGGAAATAGGTAAACAACAATTGGCCTTCTCTGATTAAAGCGTATTCTTCTTTAATAGGCTCTTTTACTTTTACAATCATTTCAGCTTTTTTGTAAACCTCAGCAATTGTTTTAAGCATTGTAGCTCCGGCTTTTTTGTATTCATCATCCGAAAAGCCACTGCCTAATCCCGCAGTTGCTTGCACAAATACTTTATGCCCGGCTTTTGCAAAAGCCGATACACCCGCAGGTGTTAATCCAACGCGGTTTTCGTTGTTTTTGATTTCTTTTGGTACTCCAATAATCATAGTTGTTGTTTGTTAAAAAGGTGGGCAAAAATAGCATTAAACTCTTCAAAACAAAAAAGTCCTGCAAATGCAAGACTTTTAAATGAACTTTAACCCTGTATTGTTTATTCACTCAGGTTATTTCGCACCGGAGAAATTGGCTCAACCGGAATGGGAGAAACTGTTCCTTTAATGATTAAGGCAATTTCGGCATTGGCCGCATTTGATTTTACCGTAATGTACTTTTGAAAAGTTCCCGGACGTCCGTTTGAGTTAAAAGATGCTTTGATAACACCTTTTCCACCCGGAATAATCGGCTCTTTGCTCCACTCTGGAGTAGTGCACCCACATGAAGGCTGAACACTTGCAAGAATCAAAGGAGCTTTTCCCGTATTGGTAAATTTGAACTCGTAATTAGCCAATGTACCTTCTTTAATATTGCCAAAATCATGCTCGGTACCCTCAAAAGTAATTTGAGGTTGCGACTCAGTTGCCTGGCCAAATGATACCAATCCCAGGGTAACAAATAAAAATGCAAAAAATATTTTTTTCATGATATGTTTAATTGGGGCTTAAAAAATGAAACCTGCATAAATCCATTAAATGGTCATTATGCAGGTTTTAGTATGATTGAAAAAACAGAAATTAGTTTAATGTTTTGTCTTTTGTGTCGTTTTTGGCAGGAACTTCAGATGCAGTTTTAACATCTCCTTTAATATAAAGTGTTACCTGTGATTTTTTAGCATTGCTCATTACGGTGATGGCTTTGTTAAATACGCCAATAGTAGCAGCATTGTAGGTAGCTTTCACAAATCCTTTTTTACCCGGCATAATAGGCTCTTTGGTCCATTCAGGTGTTGTACATCCGCATGAAGCAGCTGCATTGGTAATAATTAAAGGCTCTTTACCGGTATTTTTAAATGTGAAGGTGTATGTAGCAGGAACATTTTGAGGAATAATACCAAAGTCATTTGTCTCTTTGTCGAAAGTAATGTCAGCTTGGTTTTTGTTTTCTGCAGCTGCTGGAGTTGCAGGTGTTTGAGCTTGTACGGCAAATACTCCTGTAATTGCTACAAATGCGGTCATCATTAATTTTTTCATATGTTCTGTTATTGTTATTTTTAAATATTTCTTTCAAAAACTGTTCCAAGTCTTTTGTTGGTACAATATTCAAAAGTAGTTTTGCGGTACAAGTATACAAAATGGCAGCGACATAAAAATTTCTTAATTAAAATTTTTATGACATTAACATATTTACCCTGTCAATAATATATTTGAACAATCAACACAAGCGCTTATGAGCACAAGAGAGCAAGCCAAACTAACAGCGGCAGAGTTTAAACAAACTGTATTAGAGGATTATACAATTGCATACCGCAGTCGTCAGGCCAGTTTGCTGGGCCGAAAGGAAGTATTAACAGGCAAGGCAAAGTTTGGAATCTTTGGGGATGGCAAGGAGCTACCTCAAATTGCCATGGCCAAAGCGTTTAAAAACGGAGACTTCCGCAGTGGATATTACCGCGATCAAACTTTTATGATGGCCATCGGTCAGCATACTGTTCAGGAGTTCTTCGCTCAATTATATGCACATACCGATGTAACAGCAGAACCAGCAAGCGCTGGAAGGATGATGAACGGACATTTTGGTACTCGCAGCTTAAACAATGACGGAAGCTGGAAGTCCCTCAAAGATCAAAAAAATTCATCAAGTGACATTTCACCCACAGCCGGGCAAATGCTCCGTTTGGTGGGTTTGGCACACGCCAGCAAATATTACAGGGAAAATGCCGCCATTATAGGAGAAAACCAATTTAGTGAAAATGGAAATGAAGTGGCATGGGGAACAATTGGAAACGCAAGCTCAAGTGAAGGACACTTTTTTGAAGCTATCAATGCTGCCGGAGTATTGCAAATTCCAATGGTAATTTCCGTTTGGGATGATGGATTTGGAATCTCGGTTCCCGCAAAATACCAAACCACTAAAGAAAATATTTCCGAAATCTTAAAAGGATTTCAACGCGATGAAAAAGGCCAAGGATTTGAAATCATCGTAGTGAAAGGGTGGAATTATGCCGAATTGATTGGGGCCTATGAAAAAGCAGGCAAGATTGCCCGCGAAGAACACGTCCCTGTATTGGTGCATGTTACCGAGTTAACACAACCTCAGGGTCACTCAACCTCGGGATCGCACGAACGATATAAAACAAAAGAACGCCTCGCCTGGGAACTTGAATACGATTGTATGGTCAAGTTCCGGGAATTTATTTTGGATAATGGTCTTGCCTCTGCAGAAGAGTTGGAGCAAATTGAAACAGAAGCGAAGAAGGCTGTAAACGATTCGAAAAAAGCAGCATGGGAAAATTATTTGTCGCCCATCAAAGCCGATGTAAAAGAAGCCGCAGGATTATTGGAGCAATTGGCAACTGTTTCGGGCGTTACCGAAATTACTGTTATTGCCAATGAACTTACACAAATTACCGAACCTATTCGCAAAGATATCGGTGTGGCAATGAATAAAGCATTGCGTTTAACATACGGACAACCATCTACCGAGCGCGATGCCATTATCAACCACAAGCAACAGTTTAATGCAGTTAATGCCGATAGGTACAATAGCTATTTATTCAGCCAAAGTAACGAAGCCGCATTAAAAGTTGAAGAGGTGAAACCCGCATTTAGCGAAGACAGTAAAATGGTGGATGGTTATGTGGTGATGCAATCATTTTTTGATATGGCTATTGCCCGCGACCCCAGGGTTTTTGCATTTGGAGAAGATGTTGGAAAAATCGGTGACGTAAACCAGGGTTTTGCCGGCTTGCAGGAAAAATTTGGCGAAAGCCGCGTGTTCGATACCGGAATCAGGGAATTAACCATTATGGGACAAGGCATTGGTGCTGCATTGCGCGGCTTACGTCCAATTGCCGAAATCCAGTATTTAGATTATTTGCTATACGGATTACAACCATTAAGTGATGATTTGGCAACGTTGCAGTACCGCACAAAAGGCGGACAAAAAGCGCCCTTAATTGTGCGCACACGTGGTCACCGATTGGAAGGTATTTGGCACAGTGGTTCTCCTATCGGCATGATCTTAAACTCAATCAGGGGAATGCATGTATTGGTGCCGCGCAATATGGTTCAGGCAGCAGGATTTTACAATACCATGTTGCAAAGTGATGAGCCCGCATTAGTCATTGAGTGCTTAAATGGTTACCGTTTAAAAGAACGTTTGCCCGATAATTTAGGAGAATACACCACACCACTTGGAATTCCTGAAACATTGATTGAAGGAAAT
>CALRRW020000181.1:0-4449 GCA_943370695.1 Comamonas sp. lk
ATTCACCTTTGGAGCAAGCAGCACGGTGGATTATGGTGGTAGCGGAGCACAAACTGTTGCTGTAGCTAATTATGGAAATCTTACCTTTTCGAGTACGGGTGGTAGAACCCTGGCAAATGGTACTATTGGGATAGCCGGTGTTTATACACCAAGTACCAATACAATTACAATCGGAACATCTACACTTGATTTTAATGGAACTGGTGCGCAAACCATTCCGGCATCCAACTATTATAATTTAACAATAAGTGCAGCACGGACAGGATCACCGAATATTACACTTGGTGCAGGCACCGTTAATATTGCTAATACTGCTTCATTTACTGCAACGGGAGCAACTTATGTAGTTACCGGAAATACCGTTAATTATAGCAGAGCAGGAACTCAAACGGTTGACAACGATTTTGCCTATAATAACTTAACATTAAGTGGTACGGGTACGAAGACAACAACGACAGTAACAGTAAATGGGGTGCTTTCGTTAGAAGGAGATGGAACGGTTGTTATGTCGGCAGCGCCCACCTATGGAGCAAGTGCAACATTGCAGTTTAACAAAACAGCGGCCTATACGGTTAATAATGCTAACTGGCCCACCACCTTCAGCGGAACAGGTGGCGTTATTATTACAGGTACGGGAGCAATTACGCTAAACAATGCGAAAACAATTACATATGGGTTATTGATTGTAAATACAGGACAAATTCTGAACCTTTCAACTTTTACATCAAATGCAAACAGTTTAACGTTAGGCGGTGTTGGACAAGCAGCATCTACTTATGGAGGAACTACTTCGGGTTGTGGTGGGGTAACCATTAATGCAACCTATTTTGCAAATGCTACAGGTTGTGTTACAACTTCGAGTGCCGTGTCTACCTGGAATGGTGGCACAAGTACTGCCTGGAATCTTGCTGCAAACTGGACACCTTCAGGAATTCCGGGAGCAACCACCAGTGTTATCATTCCTTCGGCACCTGTAAATCAGCCTAATTTAAATACAACCGCAGGAACCTGTTTAAACCTTACCATTAACAGTGGAGCTACCTTAACTTCATCTGTTGGATTAACGATTAATGGGAACTTTGTAAACAACGGAACTGCAACATTGGGAAGTTCTCCGATTACGATTGCCGGAGCAACTACTCAAAGCATCGATCCATTTACAACTATGGGGGCTATTACTATTTCCAAAACTGCATCAACTGTAACTTTTAACGGAGCTACTAATGCAGCTTCCTTAACCTTTACTGCTTCGGGCTCAACTCTATCTTTGAGTAACACCCTAACTTTAACAGGAGCACTAACGGTAAATAGCAATGCTGCAACGGCTGTAACAGCTGTACTTACAGGAACTGGCTCTTTATCATGTGCATCTATTGATTTGGGGACTACTGTGACACCAAGCGCTACTGTTACGACAACCTTAACCTCTACCTTAAATGCGTTATCCGTTAGTGGAAATGTAACACTTACAAGTTCCAGAAATGGAGGTAGCAGGAATAATCCAACATTTACGCATACAAGTGGAACGATTACAATTAATGGGTCGCTGACTACTATAAATGTGAATGGCAATACGATGACCTATTCAATGGGAAGCACGAGTCCGGTACTAAATTTTACCGGTGCAACCCCTTTTAACCTTGCTGCTGCCGGAACGAATACAATAGATTTTGTGGGAACAGGAGCAATTGTGAATTATAATGGAACAAGTTTGCAAACGTTGCCTGCAGTGGCTATTACTTATACAGCCATGAAGGTAAATAATGCAGCGGGTGTAACTTTAGGTGCAAATGCAACAATAACAACCCTTACTATAGGTGATGTAACTTCAAATAGTGTTTTTAATGATGGAGGGTTTACAATTTCTACTGCTTCTACTTTAAACATCACATCGGGAACATACAATGTTTCGGCTGCAACATGGCCAACGTGGACAACCAGAAACTTCTCTGCCGGAACTACAGTTGCATACATATCCGCATCTGCTCAAACCATTAACAATACGCCAACATATCAAAACTTAACGTTTACAGGTGCGGGACAAAAAAATATTGGAACAGGAACCCTAACAGTGCTTGAAGATTGGAGTACAACAGGTGGTACGGCAGTTTTTGCTACAACGGGAGGCGCCACTGTAACAGGTGATATTTTAGGAAGTGGCAACATAACAATGGGAACAACGGGAACCATCGCACTTGCCGGAGCATGGAGCAATAATGGTACTTTTAATAAAGGGACATCGAGTACAGTTAACTATAATGGAACAGCAGGACAAACCATTGCGGCATTAAGTTATCACAACTTAACGATTAGCAGTGCGCGTGTGGGAGCACCTCCAATTGTTTTGGCATCTGGAACCATTTCTGTATCTGGAACATTTTCGGTTACCACCACAGGTATTAGCGGTTACACCAATACCGGTAATACTGTTGATTATAATGGAACAGGTGCACAAAGTATTGCAGCCATTAATTATAATAATTTAACCATCAGTACTGCCCGAACGGGTACTCCTAGTATCACCTTTCCTTCAGGAACTGTTGGTATTGCGGGTGCGCTTTCAATAACAGCAACAGGCTTGGGAGCTTATGTAATGACGGGTAATACTGTTGATTACAATGGTGGAATTGCTCAAACAATAGGAGTATTTAATTATAATAATTTAACGATAAGCGGCACCAGAGCAGGATCCCCAACAATTACTTTTGGCTCGGGCACAGTGGGTATTGCAGGGACGTTTTCGATCACCACTACAGGTGTGAGTACGTATGATGTTACCGGAAATACAATAAGTTACAATGCAGCAGCAGGTGCGCAAACGGTCATTAATACATTTACCTACAACAATCTTACTGCAGGTAATACAGGCGGCACACAAACTGCAGGCGGTAACCTGGTTGTAAACGGAACACTCACAACAACAGCGGGTGGAACGTTAGACATGACTGCTGCTTATACACTGAGCGGAACCTTGGGCACAATAACGAATGCCGGAACAATACGCACGGCAGTTCCAACTGCTACCAGCGCTACGCCAATTCCTACAGGTAAAAACTGGGGAACAGGAACTGTGAATTATAATGCAGCAACCGGGGCACAAACAATCATGGCGGGAACTTATGGAATACTAACGATGGGTAATACCAGTGGTACTCAAACAGCAAGCGGAAACATTACAACCACTACCTTAAATAATAATGTAGCGGGTATTGTTTTAAATATGACCACATTTACATTGGCGGCAACTACCATTACCAATAATGCAACAGCAACCATTCGCACGCAAAACACAAGTGCAACACCGTTGCCAACAGGCTTGACGATTGGCGGAACTGTGAATTACGATGCAACTACTGGAGCACAAACAGTAAGGGCTAATACATATACAACACTCACTTTAGGAAATACGAGTGGCACCCAAACAGCTGATGGAAACATTACTGCAACGACCTTAAATAACAATACGAATGCAGCCGATATTTTAAACATGGCTACGTTTACCTTGGCGGCTACCACCATTAATAATAGCGGAACCATTCGCACGCAAAACACAAGTGCAACACCGCTACCAACAGGCTTAACAATTGGCGGAACGGTAACATACGATGCAACCACAGGAGGCCAAACTATCAGCGCTAATACGTATACTACCCTAACAATGGGTAATACCAGCGGAACGCAAACGGCTGGTGGGAATATCACAACAACAACCTTAAATAATAACACAGCAGGTATTACCTTGAACATGTCCACGTTTACGTTGGCTGCAACAACCATAAACAATAATGCCACAGCAACGATTCGCACACAAAATACGGGTTCAACACCCTTGCCAACAGGTATAACGATTGCCGGTACCGTTAACTATGATGCCGCTGCGGGTGGACAAACAATAAGACCAAACACGTATACGAATTTAACGATGGGCAATACCAGTGGTATTCAGGCGGCAACAGCTAATTTGTCCCCGTCAGGAACACTTACCACTACTGCAGGTGGTACATTAAACATGGTAACCTTTACGCTTACTGCCGGAACCATTACCAATGGCGGAACGATTCGCACCCAAAATACATCTTCAACGCCTATCCCAACTGGTTTAACCATTGGCGGTACGGTGAATTATGATGCAACAACGGGAGCACAAACAGTAAGAGCCAATACGTATACTACCCTCACAATGGGTAATACCAGCGGAACGCAAACAGCTGATGGAAATATCACTGCTACAACGTTAAACAACAATACAAATGCAGCCGATATTTTAAACATGGCCACATTTACATTGACAGCTACAACGATTAACAATACAGGAACTATCCGCACACAAAACACATCGGGAACACCGATTCCCACGGGCTTAACGATTGCGGGAACGGTAAATTACGATGCGGCAACCGGAGGACAAACCATCAGGGCCAACACGTATACCAATTTAACCATGGGTAA
>CALRRW020000182.1:0-4446 GCA_943370695.1 Comamonas sp. lk
GGATTGGGCAATAAAAACTGCGTGAGCACACCCATCCCGGGGCCTATTTCCAAAACAGCTTCAGTTGTATTTTTTTCGGTAAACGCCTTTACAATATCAAAGGCAATTGTTTCATCCGTTAAAAAATGCTGCCCTAAATGTTTTTTTGCCCTTACATCACTTTTATGGTTTGCCATCTCAGTTTATCTAAATTATGGGGTGACAGAAACGACCAACACTTATATTAGCGTAATAAGCATATCTTCCGCACCTTGTTTATTTACGCCCAAAAGTACTTATTCGAGGGCATATTATTTACATGTGCCGTTTTTTTATACTTTCGCATTCGCTAAAAACATAAAACATGCATATCGAGATTCAACTTACCCATAAGCAATCGGCCACACAATCATTATTTATTCTTGCACACAAAAAATCAAACTGGGCTACACTTGGTTTTGCAAAAAATGAAATTACCTATATCGAAAAAAAGGTAAAAGCCGATGATAAGTTTATCACCGTTAACCAATTTACGCGTTTGGTTTTTATCCAACTCATTGAAGAGTTTGATAAGAAAAAAACAACGTACGAAAAAATGGAGGCGCTGCGAAGCGTTGGTAACAAAGTGTGCACCAACATTAATGCACACAAGTATGATGCAGTACAACTGGTATCTGTTGACGATGCAGCAGCAGAACTATTGGCGGTTGCCGAAGGTTGTGCTTTGAGCAACTACCAGTTTTTAAAATACAAAAGTGAAAAAGAAAAACATGCACTGAAAACCATTGCTGTTATCAGTAAAAAGATTTCTAAAACAGCTATTGAACAGTTAAACATCCTTACCGAATCGGTATACAAAGCCAAAGATTTGGTGAACGAACCCCAGTCGTATTTAGACGCAGTGACCTTTGCCGATGAAATGAAAAGCATGGGCAAGAAGGCGGGATTCAAAGTGGAAGTGTTAAACAAAAAACAAATTGAAGCTCTAAAAATGGGCGGTTTGCTTGCGGTAAACATGGGAAGCCAGATACCGCCAACGTTTACCATTATGGAATGGAAACCTAAAAAAGCAAAGAACAAACAACCACTTGTATTGGTGGGTAAAGGTGTGGTGTACGATACCGGAGGATTAAGCTTAAAACCTACGCCCAACTCAATGGATACGATGAAGTGTGATATGGCAGGCGGTGCGGCTGTGGCGGCTACCATGTACGCAGTTGCAAAAGCTGAACTTCCATACCATGTTATCGCTTTGGTTCCGGCAACGGATAACCGCCCGGGCGAAAATGCTTACACTCCGGGTGATGTGGTAAAAATGTACGATGGCCAAACCGTTGAAGTGTTAAACACCGATGCCGAAGGACGCATGTTGTTGGCCGATGCATTGGCATACGCTAAAAAATACAAACCCGAATTGGTTTTGGATTTTGCAACACTCACAGGCGCAGCTGCTGCTGCTATTGGTCAGTACGGCATTGTGTGTATGGGTACAGCCAGCGAAAAACAAAAAGCAAGCTTGAAAGAAAGTGGCAACAATGTATATGAGCGTTTGGTTGAATTTCCTTTTTGGGATGAATACGCCAAACTCATTAAAAGTGATTTAGCCGATATGAAAAACATTGGCGGCCCGGTTGCGGGAGCCATCACCGCAGGTAAGTTTTTAGAAAAATACGTTGACTACCCATGGATGCATTTTGATATTGCAGGCCCCGCCTACATTGGTGCAGCCGACAGTTACAGAGGCAAACAAGCAACCGGAGTTGCGGTGCGTTTGTTGTTTGATTTCGTGAAAAATCTTAGTAAGTAAAGTCCATAGTCGATAGACCATAGTCCATGGTATTTGAACTATGGTCTATCGACTTCCTAACTCCCCAAAAATATGAGTAAACTACCTATAATAGGAATCACCATTGGCGATGTCAACAGCATTAGTGTTGAAGTCATCATTAAAACATTATTGGATAGCCGCGTGGCCGATTATTGCACACCGGTTGTGTATGGTTCGCCCAAGATTATTTCTTACTGGAAAAAGGCAATGGGCCATCCCGATTTTAATTTAACCATCATCAAAAGTTTGGACCAGGTGCACCATAAAAAACCCAACTTGTTGGTATGCTGGGAAGATGAAGTGGAAATTAAACCGGGAGAGGTTACCGAAATTGCCGGAAGGTATGCCTTTAAATCGCTTGAGCTGGCCACCAAAGATGCTTTGGATGGAAAGATTCAGGCAATTGTAACGGGGCCTTTAAACAAGCATAATGTAAACACCGCGCAACTTCCATTTACAGGACACACGGAATATTTGGCGCAACAAGCCAATACCACCGATTATATCATGATGTTGGTGAGCGAAGATCTTAAAGTGGGATTGGTAACAGGGCATGTGCCTTTAAGTGAAGTGGCTTCAAAAATTACCAAAGAATTGATTTTGAAAAAACTGCGCATCATGCACAAAAGTTTGCAGAATGATTTCAGTATTACCAAACCCAAAATTGCGGTGCTTGGCTTAAATCCTCATGCGGGTGATAATGGATTGTTGGGTAATGAAGACAAAGACATTATTGCTGAGGCCGTAAAAGCAGCGCAGGCCGAAAACCTGATTGCTTATGGGCCATACTCGAGCGATGGCTTTTTTGGCTCACGCCAGTTTAATAGGTTTGATGCGGTATTGGCCATGTACCACGATCAGGGATTGATTCCGTTTAAGTATTTAGCATTTGATGATGGCGTAAACTACACTGCAGGATTGCCTTTTATCAGAACATCGCCCGACCACGGAACGGCTTATGCCATTGCCGGTAAAAACGAAGCATCGGAAACATCGTTCCGCAATGCATTGTATATGGCTATTGATGTTACCCGAACACGCAATGACAATACCCACCTCAAAGAAAAACCGTTACCGTTCGGACCATTCAAAAAGGAACGATTCAGAATTGATTTTTAAACCGTAGCGAATCGTTTTGGAGTGATAGTAATCTGCGGCTATTAAACCATTTTACAACTACCCATTATTTTTAATAAAAAAAGCGTCAAGGATAAACCCCTGACGCTTTTTTTATGGTTACACTTTGCACCAACAAAAAAAGCGTCCCACAATATTGCGGGACGCTTTGTATAAAAATCGTATTGGATTACGCTTTAGCTTCTACCGGTGCGATAGAAACGTAAGAGCGATCGTTGGCTTTCTTTTTGAAAACAACTTTACCATCAACCAAAGCAAACAAGGTATGGTCTTTTCCCATTCCTACGTTATCGCCCGGGTGGTGTTTGGTACCACGTTGACGGATGATGATATTACCAGCAATAGCTGCTTGACCACCAAATATTTTTACGCCCAAGCGCTTGCTATGCGACTCGCGACCATTTTTCGAACTACCTGCCCCTTTTTTGTGTGCCATGTCTGTATTCTAATTAAAAGGTTGTTACTGATTATGCGTTGATTGATTCAATTTGGATTTTAGTAAAATACTGGCGGTGGCCATTCATTTTACGGTATCCTTTTCTACGTTTCTTTTTGAAAACGATTACTTTGTCACCTTTTAAGTGAGTTAAAACTTTGGCTTTCACCGAAGCTCCATCTACTTTAGGCATACCTACTTTTACTTGTCCGTTATTGTCAACTAACAATACGTCATTCAGTTCAATGCTGGCGCCTTCCTCTTGTTGTAACCTGTGTACATAAAGAGTTTGGTCTTTTTCTACTTTGAACTGTTGGCCAGCGATTTCCACTATTGCAAACATATATTTATCTATTTATTTTGTTAAAAGGACGGCAAAGATATGCCTTAAATTCATATTTACAAGTACTTATTTCCCAAATTTTAAGCCCCTGCAATGGCTATGATACCGACTGCCTGCCGGGCGCATTTGGCTCCTGCCCTGCCTGCATAAAGTCTGCAATCAGTGCGTTTACTTCGGCTGCTTTTTCCATTTGCACAAAATGCCCTGCATTTTCCACCATTTTAAAGGTTCCGTCCGGAATCATTCCGGTTGCTTTGCGGGCAATCCGTTCGGGGGTTTCGCCAAAATGAACCATGGTATTGGGCACCAATGCATCCTTTACGCCAAATATGGTGAGGGTGGGCATGGTGATATTGGGCAAAAACTGCTGTACCTGTTCATTGAGCATGCCTTTGATGCTGGCCATGCTCATATCGCGCCATTGTTTCAGGGAATGTGCATTCATGAGGGTTCTTAACTCCCCGATGATGGTTTCGCTTTCATTTTCGCGGTTAAAAAAACTTTGCCTGATGGCGGATTCCAAATGAAACTCATCGGAATAAAAGAGGTTGCCTAAACTCAACATACTTTGAGAGAGCATCACTTCATGCGGTGCAAAATACTCCAACCCTGCCGGGGCTATTAACACCAGCTTATCCAACAATTGCGGGTATCTTAAGGCAATGATGATGGCTATTTGCCCGCCCATTGAATGTCCGCACAGCACCACCTTTTGCAGGTTCA
>CALRRW020000183.1:0-4438 GCA_943370695.1 Comamonas sp. lk
AATGGCTTCTGTGGCATTCTCCGTAATCTACTTTTTGCTGATAATGGTGTTGCCTGGTTTTCGCGATGTACAATTTTTATGCTGGATTGCAGGTTTGCAGATTGTATTGTCCTTTACCTCTGTTGACTGGTTTTTTTTCGGGAATGAGGCATTTAAAAACTTGGCCATGCGAAGTGTGGGATTAAAACTGGTAACTGTCGGAGCTATTTTTTTTGTGGTTCAAACACCTAAGGATGTTCTTCCATTTATGCTGGTTTCGGTATTTTCAGTCCTGTTATTGCAATGTTGGAATGTATATACCGCCATTCAAAAAGTGGGATGGGTGTTTGAAAATTTGAACTACAAAAGACATATTCGCTCACTGGGAATCATCTTTCTGACAGGAATTTGTACCAGTGTATACACGGCCTTTGATACTACCTTATTGGGGTTGCTTGATTCAGTGCAAGAGGTTGGGTTTTATGCAACGTCAATGCGTATTGCAAAGATGTTCATTCCCATTGTCAGTGCTCTGAGCATTGTCGTCATTCCAAAAGTGGTACACGAGTTTGGAAAGGATGATGCTAACTATACCTACCACCAAAAATCGTTTCTATTTATTCTGGAACTATCTGTTCCTCTTATGTTCGGACTGTATTTGCTGGCACATGAATGGGTTTGGTTATTGGCCGGATCTGATTTTGAACCTGCAGTATTGACCATTCAAATCCTAAGCCCGATTACATTGCTAGTAGGTCTCAATAATTTATTTGGAATGCAGATGCTTTCTGCATCAGGCCATGAGCGGACATTATTATATATTGTTGGTGTAGCAATGGTTTTGAGTGTATTGCTGAATATCTGTTTGATTCCATTGTTGCATCATACCGGAGCAGCCATAACCATGTTAGTTACGGAGCTATTTGTGACGTTTGCTACTTTTGTGTTGACCTATCAGAAATATCGGATCAGTTTGCCATGGCGTTCGTTGGCACTTTCAGTTGTTGGTTGTACTCCATTTGTTTTGGTGGTTGGTGTATTAAAACAGTCGGGACTTCCTGTACTGAGTTACACGATTATGTCAGTAGTGATCTGTACACTTGGGTATGTTTTCGTACAAATGTACTTGTTCAAAAACGAAGTTTGGATTCAACTCCGAAACACCCTTAAATCATACCTAAGTTAAATGAGAATGCAGCAAAAAACATATCGCATTTTGGTGTATTGTTCCGACTTTACCCCCCAGCAATCGGGTTATGTACACGCGTTTACCCAGGTCATTCGTAACATGGCTGATAATGGTGTAAAGGTAGACGTGGTAACACCTTATAATTTACCTAAAGATGTTGCAGAGTTTGTTTATCCTGATGTTCAGGTAATACGTTATCATCCTGTACTCAATATTTGGTTGTTGGGTTTGTTGTACCAAACACATCAGATGGCGCAATTTTTACAGCACTTAGATACGCAACATGGATATGATATGGTATTGGTTGAAACAGGAGATAATCCATATTTACCGGTAGCCTTGTCCGAACAATTGCTACTTAAAACAGTTGTCCGGTTTCATTCAACAAGCGATACAGAGTATCTGGTGTACTCTGCTCAACGTAGGTATAAGATCAAACGATTTGTGTGGAAGTGGTTGTCGGCATGCAGAGTAAAATACGTTGCAGCCACCTCGTCTTATCATCTCAAATTTGTTCAGGATTATTTGGGTTTCAGTTCCCAACAATCATCTTTTTTCAAACTGGTGAATGCAAGTGACCATGTGCCTGATGAAATTGAATCACATCAAACACCCCGCTCTTTCCTAATGTTGGGTAGGATGGATGAGGAGGGGTTTGTTCAAAAAGGATATGTAATTCTGCTTGATGCTTTAAAAGAATGTGCATATCTGTTCAAACAACAAAAGGCTTTTTTCACCATTATTGGCCAGGGTATACATCGGCCAGAAGTGGAAGCATACATTCGTAACCACAATCTTGATTTTGTAAAACTGATTCCCGCATGTTCACATGCTGAAGTGATTGAAAAGCTCAAGCAATCGGATATTGTGGTATTGCCCTCCAAATATGAAGGAGTTTCGATGTTTGCCTTGGAAGCTTTGGCAGAACACAATGCCGTTATTTTTACACAAACAGGGGGCCTGCTGGATATGTTACACAATAATGGAATTGGTATTCCGGTTGGCGATACTGATTCGCTTTCAAATGCCATGAAGTCATTGCTTTTGTTGGAGGATTTGGAATTACGACAGATGAAGAATGAGTCGGCAGCTTGGTGCAAAGAAGCCTTTTCGCCAGCCAAACAATTGGAACAGTTGCAGGAAATTTTGACCCAAATCAAAAACAACAAATGAGCGGTAAGATATTCGTTTCGGTATTGATGCCAGTTTACAATGGGGCATCTTATGTTCGCAAAGCGATGGATAGTATCCTAGGACAAACCTATTCTAATTTTGAGTTGGTAATTGTCAATGATGGATCGACAGATGAAACATTAAGTATCCTTAGTTCGTATACGGATTCCCGCATTCGAATCATAAATCTGCCTCAAAATAAAGGATTGGTTGCGGCACTCAATACAGGACTTGATCAGATTCAAGCTGATTATATCATACGCATGGATGTCGATGAAATTTGCCATCCAGAAAGATTTTTCAGACAGATTTACTTTATGGAATCTAATCCAGATATAGGAATAAGTGCTAGCTGGTTCAGAGTAATCGGAGCTAACATAACCAAGCTGGAACTTACTCATGATGCGCTTAAATATCAAATGCTAAACCGATCTCCATTTCCTCATTCGGGTATTATTATTCGCGGACATTTTTTTAATGATCGCTCACTTCGTTATGATTCTAATTTTGAATTTGCGGAGGACCTTGAGTTATGGATGCGATTGATTCGGATAATACGTTTTGCTAATATTCCAGAAGTATTACTGGAAGTTACTCTCAATAAAGGTCAGCTTTCTCGTAACCTCATTCATTCATCCCGCCACAATTACACGCTTCGCAAAACTCATTTACACTTTTTGTTTCCTCAACTCACCGAAAAGCAGACCTCCTTTTTGTCGAAATGTTTTAATCGCATATTGCCTGAACACATTGATGCAACGGTATTCTTGGAGATGTTATCGTTATGTGATACATTATCACAGCAAACAAGAGATGAGAAATTGGATAAACAACTTAGTGAAGCAGTGTGGTTTCAGTTGGCCAATAATGCACCCCGTTCTATTATGTGGATTGCCCAAACAAGGGTATACCACTGGATACAAATTCCCATCTGGAAATTCGGGTGGTTATTCGTAAAACCTTTGGTAAAACGTTTCCGTTAGTTAAAATAATGAATTGCGCTGGTGGGGCATCATTCCAAAATGGCGGAATGCTTTTTCGGTAACCTCACGCCCGCGCGGTGTGCGGGTTAAAAAACCTTCCTGTATTAAATAAGGCTCATATACCTCTTCGATGGTTCCACCTTCTTCGCCAATAGCTGTGGCAATGGTGGTAATACCTACAGGGCCCCCTTTAAATTTTTCGATAATGGTTCGTAGGATTTTGTTGTCCATTTCATCCAATCCTTCGGCATCAACATTTAATGCGTTCAAAGCATACTTGGCAATTTCAAGGGTAATTACACCATCTCCTTTAATTTGTGCAAAGTCTCTCGTTCTGCGCAACAAGGCATTGCCAATACGAGGCGTTCCTCGGCTTCTACGCGCTATTTCGTGGGCCGCATCGGTTTCAATAGGCGAATTCATAATCGCAGAACTGCGGGTAATAATTTTTTGCATCAGCACCTTGTCGTAATATTCCAACCGTGCATTAATGCCAAAACGTGCCCGCAATGGCGATGTTAATAATCCGCTTCGTGTGGTTGCACCAATAAGCGTAAACGGATTTATTTCCAATTGAATGGAGCGGGCATTAGGGCCCGAATCAATCATGATATCGATGCGGTAATCTTCCATGGCTGAGTATAAAAACTCCTCCACTACAGGACTCAACCTGTGAATTTCATCTATAAAAAGTACATCCCCTTTTTCAAGATTGGTAAGCAGTCCCGCCAAATCACCCGGTTTTTCCAGTACAGGGCCCGAGGTTGTTTTGATGTTTGCACCCAACTCGTTGGCGATAATATAGGATAATGTAGTTTTGCCTAATCCGGGAGGGCCGTGCAGCAATACATGATCCAAAGCTTCTTCACGCATAGCCGCAGCTTTTACAAATACACGTAAGTTTTCAATGATTTTTTCCTGTCCTGTAAAATCACCAAATTCTTTGGGACGCAATACTTTTTCAAACTCTTTTTCAGGGTTTGTTAAATTTTCATCTTCTGGGTCTATGTTCGGATTTCGCACCTCACGAATATAAGGGGATAGGGCTTCTTTTGAAATAGCGATTTTTACACAACGGTAAATTATTGCTTCACTACCTTGGTATTGCTGGTGG
>CALRRW020000184.1:0-4422 GCA_943370695.1 Comamonas sp. lk
AACTAACTAATCAAATGGTGAACCTGAATATTGGGGCGCCAACATTTGATTTGTATTTGCGTGCTATGAATGGATTAATAGAGAACAATCAGGTGCCAAAATTTGACAGCTGGCATAAGGCATTGAATCTCTCACTGGCCAAATCCAAAGACGATTTTAAAGAGTTTTTAAAAATATCGAAGAATATTTTTGCCGACCATATTATTGCCGAACAAGGTGTGATGAAATGGACAAGCAGCAATGCCGATATTACCCTGCAAACAAAAGGAGAAGCGGCATTTGTTGTTAAAAATACAGATCTCATTTGTTATACTCCAGGTGATACCCTGGAAATTTATAATACTTCCGGAGTTTATTTTCCTGCAGCGAATAAATGGATGGGGAAAGGCGGAAAATTGGACTGGACAAGGGTGGGTATCGACACTGGAAATATGTATGCGGAGCTGCTCAAATATTCCATCGATTTTACTTCTGGTTTTGTGACGGCCGATTCTGCCTTGTTTTATTATCCCTTATTGTTTTCGAAACCATTGGCGGGCAAGGTTATCGACAGACCGATGGCGCAGTCTCTGGGCGACAAATCTGTATATCCGCAATTTAAATCATTTTTAGCCGTGTTAAAAGATTATCCTTTTGGCCGCTCAAAATTTAGCGGTGGGTTTGGAATGAAAGGCCGTGTTATTATTGGAACCTCTGTTGATTCGGTAAAGGCACAAATGGTATTTTATTATAAAGAACGGCCCACCTTAAAAGTTAAGGCATCAGAAATCATTGTGCGAGGGGAACGGGTAAATACACAAAAGGCAGAAGTGATTATCTATGTTGATAAGGATTCTATTTATCATCCTCAGATTGAATTTACATATCGCTTGAAGGATGATTTTGTTTCAATATACAGAAGTGATCAAGGCATTTCACAGGCACCGTTTTTTGATACTTACCACAATATTGAGTTTTATTGCGATGAGATTAAATGGCCTTTGGATAATCCCAAAATTGAGATTGATATGATTAACGATAACCAGCCTGCAAAGTTCGAGTCGGTTAATTATTTCAGGGATATAAAGTACGAAAAAATACAGGGAATGCTGGATTATAACCCGTTGGTGAGGGTAAAGCAGTATACCGAAAAAAATAAGATCAAGGGGTTCTACATTGCTGATTATGCCAATTTTTTCAAGAGTAATAAAAGCGATATCAAGATTCAGATGATTGAATTAAATGATAAAGGATTTGTTACTTATGACAGTGAAAAAGAATATGTAACGGTGCGCAGAAAATTGATTGATTATGTGAATGCTCATGCGGGTAAAACCGACTTTGATGCAATAGCATTTTTCTCAATTATTAAGCGATATCCAAATGCAACATTGAGTTTAATCAACAATGATTTGAATGTTCAGGGTGTTCCCAAATTTTTCTTTAGCGATTCCCAAAACGTATACATTGTGCCAAAAGACCAGTTAATCACAATGAAGCGGAACCGGAATATGGATTTTTCGGGAAAGTTAAGAGCGGGAAAAGTAGATTTTTATGGGAATGGTTTTTCATTCGATTACAATAAATTTCAAATCAGGCTAAGCAATGTGGATTCGTTGAAATTTTATTACAAAGACGGTAAAACGGGGGAAGATTTACCCGTAAGGAGTGCGTTGCAGAATATCTACGGAACGTTGGATATCGATCATCCGTTTAACAAAAGCGGGCGCAAAAAATTCCCGGGTTATCCCGTGTTTAAGTCGGAAACAGGAGCTAATGTGTTTTATGATAAGGTTACAACCTATAATGGAATTTATGACCGGAAACGCTTTGGTTTTACCCTCGATCCCTTTACGATTGACAGCTTGAATGAACTTGATTTCACAACTTTATTACTGGGAGGGACTTTTCATCCGGGAGGTATTATACCGGAAATGCGTGCAGATTTAAAACTGCAGGAAGATAAATCGTTAGGGTTTAAAATTGGTGAGACCCGCTATCCGGTATACGGAGGAAAAGGAAGTGCAAGTGTGGAATTACAATTGAGCGATGCCGGTTTTTTTGGAATCGGTTCAATCGACTATTTAACTTCAACCTCTCATTCAGCGAAATTCGAATTGTTTTTAGATTCGGTTAATGCGACCTGTATGACCTTTAGCAATAAACGAAGTACGTTGTATCCTTCTGTAGAAGCCGTCAATACTTATGAACGATGGATGCCGTATTCTGACTCGTTGCTGGTTTATAATAAAACGGAGCAAATGAAGATTTCTGAAAACAGGGCAGAGTTTACCGGGATATTGTTGCTCACGCCAAGCGAGATGACTGCCAATGGAGATGTAAATATTGAAAAGGCACAGTTAACATCCGCTTCATTACATTTTAAACCCGACAATATTAAAACAGATAGCGGTTTGTTTAAATTAAAAACATATACCGATTCATCAAAATTCGCGTTTCGATCAGCTTCTGTTAAAGGGGATATAAACCTGGCAAGCCGAAGAGGTGATTTTTCGTTTAATACAGGTGGCATTAACTCTGATTTTGCGATTAACTTATATGTAGGTTCGTTTGATAAGTTTATTTGGTTTATGGATGAAAAGAACATTGACTTTTTATCAAATGACCAAAGTGAAGGAACATCTTCTTACTTATTATCGGTAAGGACAAGCCAAGATTCATTGAATTTTAAAACGGCAATAACCACACTTGGTTTAACAGACTATACATTATATGCTAAAAAGATACCATTCATAGCAGTGGGTGATGCACATATTTTTCCGGATAGCCAGAAGGTCATTATTAAGGAAGGCGCCAATATCCAGGAAATTTACAATGCAAAGATTACAGCTGATACGGTTACAAAATACCATCAAATTGAGCAGGCAACCTTGCGTATTGGAGGTAAATATTTATTACAGGGAACAGGAACCTATGAATATGTGGATCGGAAGAAGAATAAGCAGAAATTTTTACTCAATGAAATCGTCATTGATGGGGAGCATCATTTATTGGGGAAAACTGATATCCCTGAAGCCATTAATTTTTATGCAGGAACCAAAATTCAGTTTAAGGGTAAAGTTTTTCTGAAAAGTATTCTAAAAAATCTGGAGTATGACGGGTTCTTTTTGCCACAGCACAATATGGCTTTCCCACGTACTGATTGGTTTAGAAATACGGCCGTTATTAATCCCGATTCCGTTTTTATCAATGTGTTGCCATCTATTACCAATCAGAATAAGCAGGCGCTTACAAATGGTTTTTATATTTCCAACGATTCGGCACATGCTTATTCAGCGTTTTTTACGCGCAAGCGCAATGGTTCTGATCCGGAACTTATGAAGGTGGAAGGGGTATTGTACTTTGATGAAAAGGAAGCTGAATTTAGAATGGGCCCTACAGATAAATTGTTTAAAGAGGCGTTAAGGGGGAATATGATTAGGGTAAATGAAAGAACACAAAATACGATAGGGGAAGGGCGATTCCGTTTTGGGTATGATGCAGGAAAGTTTGAGTTCATTACGGGCGGAACGGCTACATTTAATGCGGTTGATACGTCATTTAAAATGCATTTGGCAGCGTTGCTTAATTTTCCATTACCATCCAGTGCTTTGAAATTGATGTTTGATTCACTTTACAACCAGTCGGATAATGCAGAGTCGCCCACCTTTAAAGAGGATTTTATGAAGAAAGCTTTGGCGGAACTAGTTGATGAAAAGGC
This sequence comes from Comamonas sp. lk, assembly GCA_943370695.1. GTDB lineage: Bacteria > Bacteroidota > Bacteroidia > UKL13-3 > UKL13-3 > UKL13-3. The sequence goes on from CALRRW020000184.1 coordinate 3,701, forward strand.
CGTCAGAAAAGTTACAGAAGACGTTTCAGATAACAGTTTGAAGTTAGTGAGTGACTTACAACGAACAATTTTCTTTTCTGAGCTTAACATGAAGTGGAATGCAGCAACACGGTCACTCATTTCTGACGGTGATATGGGTATTAATTCATTTGAAAAATACAGATTGGAACGAAAGGTGAAAGGTAGGTTGGAAATAACCAAACGAAGAAGCGGGGATGATTTTGTGTTATATATTCAGTCGCCTAAAAATGGAAGCTGGTATTTCTTCAAGTATCAAAAAAATATTCTTTATATCGTAGGGTCCGATTTGTTGTTTAATCAATATATCAAAGACAATATGGAAAAACTTTCAAAAGATGAATTTAAGTTAAGGCAGGCTAATATTGCCGACCGCAATCGTTTTGTGAAAACAATAAAAAAATAGAATAATATGGATCATTCATTATGTATGCTGCTTCAATGTTTGGGAGCTTATTTGTTAGGTTCTATTCCAACAGCCGTATGGATTGGAAAGATTTTTTTTAAAATAGATGTGCGCGAGCACGGTAGCGGAAATGCAGGGGCAACTAATACTTTGCGCACGCTTGGTAAACCTGCAGGCTTCTCGGTATTGTTTATCGATTTTGCCAAAGGTTTTGCGGCTTCAAGTTTGGTGTATCTGGATCATACACCTATGAGCAATACGGAAGAACTTAACCTGAAAATGGTATTAGGTGCATTTG
>CALRRW020000185.1:0-4392 GCA_943370695.1 Comamonas sp. lk
AAATCACCAGGGCGTATTGGCGTTCATATCGCCTGTTACCTATTATAAACTGGAGAATTTATTGCCCCAACTTTTTGAAGAAGGCAAAGTTCCGTTTATTTTAGTATTAGACAGGATTACTGATGTGCGTAATTTTGGGGCAATAGCCCGCTCGGCATATTGCGGAGGTGTTCATGCTATTGTGGTTCCCGAAACAGGTGCTGCGCAGGTAACGGACGATGCGGTAAAAACATCGGCCGGAGCATTGCTTAAAATTCCGGTATGCCGCGAAAACAATATGAAAACGGTGATGGAGTTGCTGAACCAGTCGGGGCTTACAACAGTTGCCTGTACCGAAAAAGCAAATAAAGATTTACCCTTTGCTGATTTATCAGGCCCGATAGCAATTATTATGGGTTCCGAAGAAGATGGTATTTCAAATGATATCATCAGGCGTGCTTCGCAAATAACCAAGATACCGATGGAAATGGGCGTAGGTTCATTAAACGTTTCGGTAGCAGCAGGTATTGCCATCTACGAAACCGTTAGACAACGCATGGTCGCTAATTAATTGCCACAGATTTCACAGATTAATGAATAAAGTCTTCTGTGAAAATTAACACAAATAAAAATGTTCTGATTTCTGTGCTAATCAGTGGCAATATATCTCAACTGGATAGTAAACGTAATCTGCGCATCCCGATAGCTATCGGTAGCGGCTTAAACTATTGTGCGCGTTTGCGTGTTGCGTAATCCAAATTTTCCTGGAACTGAATTTCTAAAAATGCTTTCCCCTTGTTTTCGAGCCATGGATTGGATTTTTCGGTGATCACCGCATTTCTGTTATGGTCGTATATCACCGTTGCACTATCCGTTACCATTCCAAATCCGTTGTCAAAAGCATAGTAAGCAAAGGCAGGATTAGTAGCATTAAATAGGTTTTTACTGTAAGGAAAATTGGTTGCAGCTTTGTTTAATTGTCCCAGTAACGTTGCAGCAATATCGGTATGAGAACCTACTTTGTGGATGGTTTTTCCTTTCCATTCTTGCTTGAGTGCCCCACCCGTAATTAACAGAGGGATATGGTGCCTTTCGGAGTCGTAGTTGTTCCTGTTTTTGGGGAACTTACAGGCATGGTCGGCCATTACAATAAATACAGTATTGTTATACCAAGGCTGTTGTTTGGCTTGTGTTAAATATGCATATAAACAACTATCAGCATAATGCATCGTGTTGCGGTAATTGTCGTTTATATTATCCGCATCACCACTGAATACTTTGGTAACCTTTGCATCAAACCACTCATGTGTGGTCATGGTTGAAACCGCTGTAAAAAAAGGCTGTGGTAAAGTGTTGAGTTCGCTCAGGTGAAAAGCAAAAGTCTCTTCGTCATATGCTCCCCAAACGGTACGTTTATGAATCTCCCATTCGTTTTCACCCTTCATGCTTTGCACACCTGCTGCTCGCAAATAAGCTTCTACATTATCAAAAAACAACCGACCTCCGGTATAAAATGAAGTATGGTAACCGGCCTCATTAAACTCCTTATACAAGTTGGGTAATTTGTCAAATTTGCCAAACGACTGAATTACGGAACCTACCGGTAATGCTGGTGTTGCGCTGAGTGTGGCTATCAATCCTTGTTCGGTTCTAAATCCCGTTGAATAAAATTGTGTGAACAACAATCCATCATTTTTGAGCTCTTCAAATTGAGGAGTTACTCCTGTTTCGCCACCCAAACACGCAATGGCATCTGCTGCCCAACTTTCTAAAAATACGATGACAATATTGGGGGTTTGTGTGGTTAAGATTTGTGTGGTCGAATCTGCATGAGAAGTGTTTTTGTGATACAGTTCATCGGTGTATTGTTGAGCTGTTTGCAAGTCAAAAAATTGGTATGGATTTTCCTGTTTCTCCAGTGGATGGAAAATCAAATCGGCTGTATTCCAGAAACCATTTAAAGCAGCATAGTTTAATACGGCATGTTTGCTTTGAAATACCCAATTGCGGTTAATGGGAACACGTTGAAATCCTCCGCGAAAGGCCAATACACAACAACCCATTGCCAATGCAGCAAAAACAGGTTTGTGCCAAAATTTCCAGTTGGGTTTTACAAAGGGCTCCTGTAGTTTTTGGAACAGCCAAAAACCAAAAATGATTTGGGCAGCAACAATCAACAACAATCCTAAATTTTGGATGGCAAACATGGTTGGCATTACTTCATTGGGGTATTTTAAATAATCCAATGCCTTGGCATTAATTTTTGTGCCCCATACTTTGTATAACCCCATATCGCCCGCCCCAATAAAGGAGCAAACAATCACAAATACAATGGTGTCCCATTTGATGATTCCATTTACAACCTTTGGATTTAAACCGAAAACTCCCGCGATTACAAACAAAATAGGTAATGAAACTATATATGCTGTTGCTGTAAGGTTAAGCGGAAATGCGAGGGCAAAACTATAGACTAGTTCAACAACCGAACCTTGAAAGGAGGAAAAATTGAGGGTAATAAAACAGGCTTGCTGTATGGTAAAAAACAATAACCAAAACAAGATTAACTTACCCAATAACCGGAAAATGCTCATGGTGCAAGTATAAAGAAAAACGAATCAACTTAGTCTTTCTTATCCAACTCAGACGAAGCCGAAATTCTGGATAAAAAGATTGTTGTGCTTCCATGTTTCTTCCAGATATGAGTGGCCCAAACAACACCGATGAAGAATCCTAAAAAGACAAATGAAGCAGCAATCAGGATTCCGGTATTGTCTTGTTTATTGTAAAGGATGATGCCGCCTATTAATACCGCAGCCAAGGTTGGCGAAAGCACGATTTTTGCCCAGCCGAGCAGTTCAATTAAGAAGGCTATTGTTCTCATGGTGTTGCAAATATATAAAAACCAGCTAGTTTGAGCACTCAGAATACCTGTTTGAACTCCACTGCAAAAAGCTATATTTGCGCCCGTTATGACCGACAGAAGAGTTAGAGTTCGTTTTGCCCCAAGCCCTACCGGGCCTTTGCATATTGGTGGTGTTCGTACAGCATTGTACAATTATTTGTTTGCCAAAAAACATGGAGGCGATTTTTACATCCGTGTGGAAGATACTGACCAAACCCGCTTTGTTCCCGGAGCTGAAGAGTACATTATTGAGTCGCTTAAGTGGCTTGGTATCAGTGCCGATGAAGGGATTGGATTTGGTGATGGTCCGCACGCGCCTTACCGCCAGAGCGAGCGCAAGCCAATGTACAAACAATATGCAATGCAATTGATTGAGGCAGGCCATGCGTATTATGCGTTTGATACTCCCGAAGATTTGGAGGCCATGCGTGAGCGTTTAAAGGCTTCCAACGTGGATGCTAAATACGATGCGATTACGCGCAGCGCCATGAATAATTCTTTGACGATCAGCGAAGACGAAGTGAAAAGCCGTATCGAAAATGGAGATGCGTATGTTATTCGTTTTAAGTTGCCGCGCAAAGAAGAAGTGAAATTTCATGATGAAATCCGTGGTTGGGTAAATGTAAATACCAGCCAAATGGATGATAAGGTTTTATACAAAAGCGATGGAATGCCAACGTATCATTTAGCCAATGTGGTAGATGATTATTTGATGCAAACTTCCCATGTAATCCGTGGTGAAGAATGGTTGCCATCGGCTCCATTACATGTGCTATTGTACCGTGCATTGGGTTGGGAAGAGGTAATGCCAAAGTTTGCGCATTTGCCTTTATTGTTAAAACCCGAAGGAAACGGAAAATTGAGCAAACGTGATGGCGATAGATTGGGTTTTCCGGTTTTCCCATTGCAATGGACAGATCCCAAAACAGGTGAAATTTCGAGTGGTTACCGCGAAAGTGGTTACATGCCCGAAGCGGTGGTTAACTTGCTGGCATTGTTGGGTTGGAACCCGGGAAACAATCTGGAGTTGATGAGTTTAACCGAAATGGTTGATTTGTTCTCTTTGGACAGGGTAAGTAAACATGGCGCGAAATTTGACCAAAATAAAGCCAAATGGTTTAACCAACAATATGTGCGCCATACCGATAATGCAGTGCTTGCTGCCGAATTGAAAAAAGAAGTGGTAGCACACAACCTGGATTTTAGTGATGCATACATTACCCGTACGTGTGAGTTGATTAAAGAAAAAATTTCGTTTGTGAAAGAGTTGTGGAGTTTTGGCGAATATTTTTTTATTGCACCCACCGTTTATGATGCAGGGGTTATTGAAAAACGCTGGAACGAAAAATCGCCATTGGTTTTGCAGGATACGATTCAGGCATTGCGTCCGTTAGAAGATTATTCGGCAGTAACTATTGAGGCTGCTTACAATGAGGCTTTAACTAAAAACGGGGTGGCCAATAAAGATTTCATGCAGTTATTGCGTGTTTGTTTATCGGGTGTTGCGGGTG
>CALRRW020000186.1:0-4372 GCA_943370695.1 Comamonas sp. lk
TTGTATCTGTTTATTTAATGCGATGGCTTCCGTATTCATTTTGTTTCTGAAACCGGTATCGGCATTGGCATTTGTAAATGCGATGGCTTTATTGTAAGGAAGTGTTAACGCTATTTTTCCAGTGTTAAACGGAATAATTCCTTTGCGCAAAGCCGGGTTAAAAGACTTTAACTCTTCAACGCTCATGTTTAACTTTAAGGCAAGTTGATTTAGAGAGTAGCTGTTATCTACCATTACGGTATCGGTATGCTTTACAAATTGCACTTCTTCACTTGGATAGATATTATGCTCTGAAGCATACTCCATTACATAGGTAGCTGCAATAAATGCAGGAACATACCCCCTGGTTTCGCGCGGTAAATACTGTTGTATGGCCCAAAAATTCTTCACACCACCCGCTTTGCGGATAGCTTTGTTCACGTTACCGGGACCACAGTTATAAGATGCAATCACCAGTAACCAATCGCCATATATACGGTAAGAATTTCGCAAGTATAAGATAGCCGCCTCTGTTGATTTTTGAACATCGCGTCTTTCATCATAAACTGCGGTTGTTTTGAGTCCGTACATCCTGCCTGTGGGAGCCATAAATTGCCACATTCCGGCTGCACCTACAGGCGAAGTGGCACTTGGGTTTAATGCCGATTCAATAACCGCCAGGTACTTTAATTCCATCGGCATATTAGCTCTATCCAGGGCTTCTTCAAACATTGGAAAATAATATTGACTCCAGGTAAGCACCTTACTGGTAAGCTTGCGCCTTCTGATAGAATATAAGTCGATATAAGGACGCACATACTCATTGTACTCCAAAGGAACTTCCGATTCCAATACTGCCAAACGGTATGCATAAACCGAATCGGCATAAATTGGCACATCCGTTTGCTCAAATCCGTAAATATTCAAATCGCCTTGGGCAATTTCGGGGTACAACTTGTTTCGCCACTTAAGGGTATTGCTGTCAATAAGGGCCAGTTGTTGTTCATCGGCCGGTATGGTTACACGCTGTGCCTGAACAGCAACAGCAACGGAACCAACGATAGCAAACGATACGATATATTTTAAAAAGTTCTTCATTCAGTCATTTAATTAGAGGCGCTACTTCACCCCATAAAGAACAAAAATATAGGAATAGGTATGAGAATTCCAAATTTACTCATGCTTCATTGCTTCCACTTATTGCAAAAAAGACCTGCTAATGCCTTTAAACTTCTTGTTAACTGCCGTAAACCCTCACAAAACAGGAAGCGTCATTTTATTTCACAAAAGACTGATCTAACGAGCGTAAGGGGCCGCTTCCTGAGAAACGAAGTTTTGTTCCAAAAATTTATAATGACCCGCTATTGCAATCATTGCTGCATTATCTGTGCAGTATTCAAAAGCAGGGATAAAGGTTTTCCAACCTCGTTTTTGTCCTTCTTCTTCCAGTGTTTTGCGCAAAGCCGAGTTTGCCGAAACACCTCCGGCTAGTGCTATTTGTTTAATCCCTGTTTGTTCGCTTGCCAATATCAACTTTTTCATCAGGTGGTGAATAATCGAATATTGAATGGAGGCACATACATCTGCCAGATTTTGTTCTATAAACTGAGAATTTTCCTTAACGCGTTGTTGCACAAAATAGAGGTATGCCGTTTTTAAACCGCTAAAACTATAATTCAATTCGGGGATATTGGGTTTGGGAAACACAAATGCACCCGGATTACCCCCGGCTCCGTATTGATCAATAAGTGGCCCCCCGGGATATGGGAGTCCTAAAATTTTAGCCGCCTTATCAAAAGCTTCTCCGGCCGCATCGTCATTGGTTTGTCCAATTACCTCACCCCTGAAAAAATCGTGCATTACGGTAATCATGGTATGGCCGCCCGAAACGGTAAGGCATAAAAAAGGAAACTCCGGCTTGGGCTCGTCAATAAAATGTGCCAGCACATGGGCCTGCATGTGGTTCACTTCAATTAACGGAATATTGAGCGCCAAGGCCAGTGATTTGGCAAATGAAACACCTACCATCAAAGAGCCAATGAGTCCGGGACCTGCCGTAAAAGCAATTGCATGAAGCTCCTCTTTGGCAAGTTTTGCCTCTTTTAAAGCCACATCCACCACCGGAACAATGTTTTGCTGATGCGCCCGTGAGGCTAACTCGGGCACCACACCTCCGTACTTTTCGTGCACTTTTTGCCCGGCAACAATATTGCTGAGCACAACCCCGTTTTGAATAACAGCAGCTGCGGTATCATCACATGAAGATTCAATGGCAAGAATATTGATAAGGGAATGGTTTGGCATCTGCTTTTATAAAATTTTACTATTCTGTATATTTGACCATTTCCGGGTTTGAAAAAAGCACTTAAATACATTTTCTATTCATTGTTGGGCATCTTTTTAAGTTTGCTCCTCATCGCACTTATTGTATTTAACAGCAATACTTTTCAAACATGGATTACATCCAAGGCTACAGATTACTTAAGCGCGCAATTTAAAACAAAGATTACGATTGACCGCATTAAGTATTTTCCCTTCAATGGTTTTGCTCTGGACAATGTGTATTGGGGCGATCAAAAAAATGACACCCTGTTTTTTGTAGATGAAGTCCGTTTTAACTTTGGTGGATTTAACTCCGAAAAATCAAAGCTCATCCTGAATGATGTGATTGTGGATGGAGGTTATTGTAAAATAGTAACATACCCCGACAGCACTTTTAATATTGATGTTTTATTTAATATTTTCGACCCTAACGACACCATTCCCGACACACTCAGCCCTCCTTTCCAGCTTTATTTTAACAGGGTAGCCTGCCATAACACAAGGTTCAGGTTAATTGATTCCACGGTAGCTTTTGAAACCAGCGGGTTTGATGGATTGAACCAGGATTTCCACCATATTGAAATTGTTGCCCGCGACTTTTGGATCATAGAAGATTCCCTGCACTTTGACTTAAGAAAACTCTCTTGCATGGAACGAAGCGGTATAGAAGTGAAACACGCCCAAACCATAGCAACTATCTATCCGCAGGGAATGCTGTTTGACAGCCTGGAGTTAAATACGGCCCACAGCCATATTGCCCATACTTTTCACATGCGTTATCAGGGTTGGGATGACATGGCTGATTTTAACCATAAAGTAAGCATGTTTGGATTGGTGCAACAGGGAGAACTGGATATGCGGGACTTGCAGTATTTTTCGGATGCGCTGGCGGGTAACACCCAACATTTCAGCATCAATACCGAAGTAACCGGAACAGTTGATAACCTCAAAATCAAAACAATGGATATTGATTTTGGCAGTAAAAGCAAGCTAAATGGAAGTGGCTCCATAAGGGGATTACCCGATATTGACGAAACCTTTTTTGACCTTAAAGCCAATCAGGCAACAACAACCAAAGTGGACCTTGAACGACTGCTCACGTTAGGTTTACCTGATGAGGTTACACATTTGGGGGATATGAAATTTAATGGACGGTACACCGGATTTTACAACGACTTTGTTGCTTACGGAAAGTTTCAATCATCCCTTGGGGGCGGCTCCTGCGATTTGAACATGAAACTGGGAGACAGTGCCACACTCCCTTCGTATTCCGGAAAACTGGCACTTACAAATTTTGATATGGGAGGTTTTGTGCAACAATCGGCTATTGGCAAAACATCCTTTAAGGCAGAAATTAATGGAAAAGGGTTCGATATTCACAATATTGAAAGTACGATTAATGCCCGTGTAGATTATTTCGAAGCCAACCAATACACTTACAAACACATTGAACTTGGCGGAACGTTTATTCATAAAATGTTTGAAGGCCGATTCGACATGAATGACGAAAATGCGGAGGTGCATTTTGATGGGACGATTAACCTTAACAAGGAAATTCCGCTTTACAAATTTAAAGCAACCGTAGATTATGCCGATTTAAAAGCATTGCATTTCGACACCTCAAATCTGGTCCTGTCCACCAAAATTGATATCGACTTTTCCATGGAAAATATTGATAACAACCAGGGAGAAATCAACCTGAATAAAATATTGTTTATCAAAAACGGAATCGACTATGCCATTGATAATATCAAACTTAAGTCCACCATCAACGGAAACCAAAAAAGCATCGCCATCACAAGCGATATTTTATCGGCACAAATACAGGGGCAGTATGTATTTTCTTCGATGTGGAATTCCTTCAAAAATGTTTGCTTTCAGGTTGCCCCTGATTATTTCCATCCTGTTTATGCAGCCGGCCAGCAATTGGAAAACTTCACCTTTAGCCTTGATATTGATGACTCCCGGGTTCTTTCCGATTTATTTTTTCCAACGGTAAATATTGCAGGGGCAAGTTTTAAAGGAAAACTGAATAATGCCGCCAACGCTTTTAGTATGGAAGGCGAAGTTG
>CALRRW020000187.1:0-4338 GCA_943370695.1 Comamonas sp. lk
TTTGTTACAATATTCACATCGACATGTGCTTTCATTATTTTGAAATCATCGACAAGAGTGGCTTTATCATCATACCCAAACTCTCTTAAAATATTGTTGGCAAACTCTATTATCATCTCCTTCTTTTCTAGGTAATTGAGAGACACAAACAAGAATGGCAATTTCTCTTTATCTAATAAATCAAAAACATTATCAACATTTTGGATTGCCCATATCACTTGATATACAAAATTACTCCTCCCCTGTATCATCCCTTGATTAATCAGCTTCTGAGCCGGTTCGTTCATGGGAATAAAACCACGGTCGTATAAAAATTTGGTCCAGAAACGCACGTATAACAAATGTCCAGTTGCATGCTCGCTTCCGCCTAAATACAAGTCCACATTTTTCCAATACTCAATGGCTTGTTTGCTGGCAAAGACATCCTTATTGGTTGGATCCATGTAACGTAAAAAATACCATGATGAACCTGCCCAACCCGGCATGGTGGTGGTTTCAATCGGAAACCCTTCGTTACTCACTTCTTGCGTTGTTTCGTTCCACATCCATTTATCGGCACGTGCCAAAGGTGGCTCCCCGTCTTCGGTAGGCAAAAACTTATCAATAGCAGGTAATTCCAATGGCAATTTATCGGCAGGCATACAATACGGAATTCCGTTTTTGTAATACACCGGAATAGGTTCTCCCCAATAACGCTGGCGGCCAAAAATGGCATCGCGCAAACGGAAATTGGTTTTGCCTTTTCCGAATTTTGCTTTCTCTATAAATTCAATCGCTTTTTTGATGGCCTCTTTTACCGTTAATCCATTCAAAAATTCCGAATTGATTAATACACCCTCTTTGGCATCGTATGATTCCTGCAATTCAACCAAGGTTTCTTTGGCATCAGCCACCACCACTTGTGGAATAGGCAACCCAAAATGTTTGGCAAAGGCAAAGTCCCTCGAATCGTGGGCAGCAACACCCATTACAGCTCCCGTTCCATATCCCGCCAGTACATAATCCGCTACCCAAATTGGAATTTCCTGTCCGGTAAACGGATGCACAGCATACATTCCGGTGAATGCTCCACTGATACGTTTTACATCAGCCTGGCGTTCACGTTCGCTTCTGTTTTTAGCCTCTTCAACATACGTTTGAATATCATCCATATAATTGGGATGCATCAAATCATCTAAAAATTCATATTCGGGTGCAATGGCAATAAAGCTCACACCAAAAATGGTATCAGGGCGTGTGGTGAAAACTTCAATATCAAACTGCCTGTCCTGAACCTTAAAATGCACACTCGCCCCCTGCGATTTTCCAATCCAGTTGCGTTGCGATTCCTTTAAACTTTCCGTCCAGTCCAATCCATCCAAATCTTTCAGTAACCTATCGGCATAAGCCGTAATGCGCATGCTCCATTGGTTCATCAGTTTGCGCTCCACAGGATAACCTCCGCGTTCACTCACCCCATCCTTTATTTCATCGTTGCTCAGCACGGTTCCCAATTGCGGACACCAGTTTACATATGCTTCGCTCAAATACGCTAACCTGAAACCCAGTAATATTTTTTGTTTGTGCTCTTCATCAAAATCAGCCCATTCCTTGGCTGTAAAATAAGAGAAATCTAACTCAACACCACCCGTTAAAACAGTATCATCAATTCCGTTAAATCCTTTTTTCGAAAACAACTCAATTAAAGTTTCAATCGGTTCGGCTTTATCTGTTTTGGCATTGTACCATGAATTGTACAACTGAATAAAAATCCATTGTGTCCATTTGTAATACGCAGGATCGGACGTGCGCACCTCGCGGCTCCAGTCGTAACTAAAGCCAATTTTATCCAATTGTTCGCGGTAACGTGCAATATTGTTTTCGGTAGTAACTGCAGGGTGTTGACCCGTTTGAATAGCATATTGCTCAGCAGGCAACCCAAACGAATCGTATCCCATTGGATGCAAAACGTTAAATCCTTTCAGGCGTTTATAGCGCGCATAAATATCGGAAGCAATGTATCCCAACGGGTGACCAACATGTAGGCCGGCACCGCTCGGGTAAGGAAACATATCCAGTACATAACATTTAGGTTTGGTTGAATCTTCGTTTACTTTATATAATCCATCTGCTCTCCACTTATCCTGCCAGTGCTGTTCTATGGTTTTAAAATCGTACTCTTTCATGTGCCTAGGTAATTGGTTGATTGGTTGATCAGGAATTGGAAAATGAAGGAATGGATTAGGTCGAAAAAATTGAGTCCAACATCTATCCTCTATTTTCCTACATCCATCTCCAACTTCAAAAAATCACACATCTGAAATCAAAAATCAGACTATCCTCTGTTTTTATTATTGGGGTTGTTATTGTTATTTCTGAAATTACGGTTGTTGTTATTGCTTCCGCCATTTCGGCTTCCGCCATCATTGCGGTTGCTGCCCCCGTCATTGCGGTTACTTCCACCGTTGTTATTGTTTCGGTGTCGGTTGTTATTGTTGTTGTTATTATTATTCCGGTTGTTTTTAAAATTACGGTTGTTTCGGTTGTTGTTATTATTGTTGTTGTTATTGTTACCGAAATTAGCCGTGCGGAATTCTACATTTTCATTATCCTCAGCTCTTATTTTCCCATCGCTTAGCATTTCCAGATGTGCTAAAATTTCTTCATCTGATAATGTTTCAGCATTCCAGTTTTTACAGGCATTTTTCATAAACGAACCAATCAAATTAATGAAGGTTGTTTTCATCGACCCCTCTTCCAGTTTGGTAGCGGCTTCAATCATGCCCACAATGTTTTTTCCGTAAAAACGGAAACGAATGCGGCTTTGCGGATAGTTTAGTAAATCAGGTTTGCGGAACACACTTTCGCGCGTTGGCAACGGATATGGGCAATCAACATCCAATTTAAAATCGGAAATGATAAATAAGTGATCCCATAATTTATGTTTATAATCCGCCACGTCACGCAACTGCGGATTCAGGCTTCCCATTAAGGAGATAAGGGCATTGGCTAAAACTGTTCTGCGTTCGCGGCTGGGCTCTGCCATGGCAAAGTTTACCATTTTCTGAATATTGCGTCCGTATTCAGAAATCATTAAATGCTCGCGTTGGGTATTGTATTCTACGTCTATTGTCTCGTTCATCAGTCGCGCAAGTTAAGGTTTTTGCATAAAAAAAGCAGGACTAATTGCCCTGCTAAGCAAAAGGTGGTTGAGCGAAGCCGAAACAACCTTTTGCAGAGGCCAATGTATCCTAAAATAAGGCCTGAGCCCGTTACCGGCTTATTGTATAATCCATCCGGTAATGTGCATAGGGAAAATGCCAAGGTTGGATTGTTTTTTTGCCAATGCCACCTGCCTGTTTGGCAATAAAAGCCAACTCGTATTCGCTCCAGAATTTGCCCATATCATTTTGGCCAAACAGCATTTGTTTAACAAGTCGCGCCAGTTTTAGCGGAGTATTATAGTACACCAAAAACTTGTCCCTATCCGGTATATCACCTAAAAAAAGCTGTTGCTGGGTATGCTTAAAAATGCCTTCCACAACTTGCAAACCCGATTGTACCGACTCGAAATACTGGAAAGAAAAACACAAGGTTGATTTGGTAAAACCCTGCTTACCTATTTCATCGGTAAAAACAGCCGCGCCCAATTGCAATGCGTCCATACATTTAAATCCGATGGTGTCAGAGGCATAATATTGCTGTGCATAGTTTATATGAGGCTGCGAAAAATCAATACCCACAATGGCCTTGCAGTATTTTGCCAAATAGTGTGTAAGCATGCCATTTCCACAACATACATCCAGTACTATATCTTCAGGTGTGAGTTGCAATTGCCCCGCAATGTATGCAGCATATTCCTCCAAAAAATTTTCTTGCTGAACAAGCCCGCCTTTTCTGCCTACTTGTAACAAGGGATTCTCAGCGTTTGCCTGTTGTTGCCAAAATTGTTTCCAGTTCATTCATCTCCCGTTTCAGTTCGTAAAGATGTCAAACTTATCCCTTCTTTCCAATCATTCTAGTTTACATCCTGTTATAAAAGAAACAATATACGGTAACATTTTTTTGTAAGAGAAGGTATTTACACATCCGCACATTATTAGTATACTTGCACGGTTAATGGCAAAAAAAGCAGGCAAAAATAAATTCTCAATACTGGTCAAAAAACTTTGGCGACTTGCACTATTGCTCATCCTGTTGGGTTTTCAAATCACCATGTTCTTTATTATTCTTTACCGTGTAATGCCAGTTCCCGTAACACCTTTGCACCTGGTAAGAGTATACGAACAAATAAGAGATGGCAAGGATATCAAACTTTCCAAAGAGTGGAAAAGCATTGATTATGTTTCCGATAAATTT
>CALRRW020000188.1:0-4334 GCA_943370695.1 Comamonas sp. lk
CCTTTTACATTGGATTTGCAAAAAACGTGTTGCTCCAGTTTAATGCACAATCGCTGGCATATAAGCCTATTCATATCCAACACAACTTTGGCAGCACCTTGCATCGATTAAGTACTCATAAATTTTGTTCCTTTTACAAAAGCATTGCCACTATTTGCACGGTAGTGAACGACTCGTTGGTTATTACCTTTAAAAAATATGCCTTTGCCGATACCGCTGAACTTTATTTTAGCGGAGGAACATTATACAACAACAAGTTATATGCTGGTGGACAAGCAGGATTGTACATTTTTAATACGAGCACATTGGATCTAGAGGATCACATTACCAGCTTTACCAATAAACCAAACGATTCGTATGTATACATTCAAACTGTTAGAAAAGATAACAACAACAACCTCCTCATATGCACCAATGGAGCGGGCGTTTATATTTACTCGCCCTATAAAAACAAGTTCAAACACTACACCAACAACTCCCCTAAGAAAAGCCTGTTCAAAGCCATTGTTGCAACAAAAAACGGAACTATCTATGGAGGAAGTTATGCAGAAGGTATCACGGTGTTTAATCCTAATGGCACCTATTCATTTATACAACCTCAAATAAATGACCAACTAAGGACTGTGCATGGCATTTGTAAAATATCAGATAATGAATTGATGTATGCTTCGGACCGTGAATTGATTTTGTTAAACACCAACACACAAACGCAAAAAAAATTACCGGTTGATAAAACCTATTACGCTACCGCTTACCCGTATTTTCAAAAAAATCAACATCAAATTTGGCTCAACCGCAACAACACCACTGATGCAGCCATATTTGATGTGGTGAACAATACCAAAATTTTAACCCTACGCAACAACACCATCTGTTGTTTCAAAAAAGCAGCAGACAGTCTTGTATGGATTGGCACTAAAAAAGGCCTCCTTGTATATAATTTACGTACCCATCAATACAAGCCAACTGCAATAACTGGTTTTGTCAAATCCATATTAATAGCCTCTTCCCAAAAAATATATGTAGGAACAATAGTAGGTCTGTATGTGATAAACAAAGAGGGCCAAATAGAACAACATTATACTACGGCCAATCAACTAAAAAACAACTTTATTTATGGGGTTTTGGAAGATAACTACCACCATATTTGGTTTAGTCACAACAGGGGAATCAGTAAACTCACTCCTGAATCCGGAAACTTTAAACACTATGGACTAGCTGATGGATTGCAAAGCAACGAGTTTAACACAGGTGCTTATTATATAGATGAAAAGGGGCTATTGTACTTCGGAGGTGTAAACGGCATTAATGTGATTAACCCTGCAGAGATTATCGAAAATAAAAATCCTCCCCCAATAGGTATCAATGAAATATTACTGGATGATTTACCCTTTCAAACAGATTCCTCGTATAACGAAATTAAATCACTCAATCTTTCCTATTTACAAAACACGCTATCCTTCGATTTTTCGGCCCTGGAATTTAGTCAACCCGAAAACAACACCTATCGTTATAAGATGGAAGGATACGATAACAATTGGATTGAGAGCGGAAACAAACACTTTGCCCGCTACGCCAATTTGCCCCCCGGAACATATGTGTTCAAAATTAATGCTGCTAATAGCGATGGTGTTTGGAATGAAACACCTCGAGAGTTGAGCGTTACCATTACTCCTCCTTTTTGGCAACGTGTTTGGTTTTATTGGTCAATAACACTTCTTGGGTTGGGATTCATTTTGGCCCTGTTGTATCTGTATATCAATCGGCAAAAAGCCCGCTTGCAGCGCGAACTCGAAATACAACAAAAATTAGAGCAAGAACGCTTGCGCATATCCCGTGATTTACACGACAATGTAGGAGCCCAACTTAGCTATTTAATAACCAACGTAGAGTGGATGTTGGAACACCCCGATCAGGTGAATAAAGAAGAAGAAAAAACAAGATTGCAAACCTTGAGCGAAACAGGTCGTAATGCCATTCTAACCTTAAGGCAAACCATTTGGGCTATCAGCCACAACAGTTTAACGGTTGATGATTTTGCCGACAGGTTCAAACAATTTGCCCTCAAAATGGTAGCGTTTAATAAAGAAATACAATTGCATTTCACTGAAAACTTTGAATCAACCAAAACACTTTCACCCGCTGTTGCACTTAATTTGTTTCGCATTTGCCAAGAGGCGTTTAACAATAGCTTGAAACATGCAAACTGTAAAACAATTCACATTGAATTTACCAATAACACACTACAAACATTTGTGTTTAGCATTGTTGATGATGGTGTTGGATTTGAATGGGATGAAGCCCTCAATAAAGGACATTACGGTTTACACAATATGAAAGCAAGGGCGCAAGAAACAGATGCGACATTAACCATTCAATCTGAAAAAGGAAAAGGAACAACGTTAATCCTCTCCGTAAAATAGTGCATTTGCTGTATGGTTTTAATTGTAAAACAAGAGCATTTTTGTGCCCCAAACTCATCATTGAACCTCATATATCTCAATAAAAATGATTAAAGTAGCCATAGTTGACGACAAACAACCCAACCGGGTTTCGCTTTCCGAAAAACTTTCGTTTGTAAATGATATAAGTGTATTGTTTTTAGCCGCAAATGGAGAGGATTTTTTGGAGCAGATGAAAGCCGTAAAAAGCCAACCGGATGTGGTACTAATGGATATTGACATGCCTATAATGAATGGCATTGAAGCCGTAAATATTGCATCGGAGCTCTATCAGCAAACAAAATTTGTGATGCTCACGGTTTTTGATGATGATGATAAAATATTTGAAGCGATTAAAGCAGGAGCAATTGGATATTTACTCAAAGATGAAAATGTAGATAGAATTGTAGATGCTATCAAACAGATTGTTGAGTTTGGTGGTTCACCGATGAGTCCGCGCATCGCACGTAAAGCACTTCAACTATTAATGGGCGCAAAAATAGAAGCCAAACAAAAAGAAGAAACCACACTCTCTCCTCGTGAAATGGATATTTTAAAAGGCCTGGTGGAGGGTTTGGATTATAAAGGCGTTGCCGATAAACTATTCATAAGTCCGCATACCGTGCGCACCCATATAACAAAAATTTACCAAAAGCTACATGTAAGCAGCAAAACGCAGGCCGTGATGGTTGCTGTTAAAAACAAATGGTTTTAGATACCTGCCAATATTTTTTCTCAACTACCTTTCAGATTGCTAATTTTACACCATGGAAAATGAGGATTCAAAACCCCAACGCAGGATTAGATACAAAGGAACACACCCTAAAGTGTTTAAGGAAAAATACAAGGAATTGCAGCCTGAAAAGTATGCTGAGGATATTGAAAAAATAAAAAGCAAAGGGGCCACACCAGCCGGAATGCACCGCTCTATTTGTGTGAATGAAATATTAGAAGTATTGCAAATTAAACCCGGCCAGGTTGGGATGGATGCCACACTTGGTTATGGCGGGCATAGTTTGGAAATGCTGAAATGTTTAACTCCCGGGGGTAAACTATACGCCACCGATGTGGACCCGTTTGAGTTGCCCAAAACAACAGAGCGCTTGGCAACACTGGGATTTGGACCGGATGTGTTTTTTCCGCGCAAGATGAATTTTTCGCAGATTGATTTAATTGTGCACGAGGCCGGTTTACTCAATTTTGTGCTGGCCGATTTGGGCGTTTCATCCATGCAAATTGACAATCCCGAAAGAGGCTTTTCATTAAAAGTAGATGGTCCGTTGGATTTACGGTTGAATCCCAAAAGCGGCAAATCGGCTGCTGCGTTTTTAAAAAACCTTTCGCAGCAGGAGCTTGAAGAAATACTGCTCGAAAATGCCGATGAACCCTATGCGGATGAGATTGCAGAAGCCATTATGCTGGAGTTAAAAAAGGGCGGTGCCATTGACACAACCAACAAGTTAAAACACATCATCAGCCAAACGCTTGATTTTTTAGACCCCGATGCCATTAAAAAATCCTGCACCCGAAGTTTCCAAGCATTGCGCATTGCCGTTAACGATGAGTTTGGCGTATTGGATACCTTCTTAGAAAAACTCCCTGATGCACTTGTTCCCGGAGGAAAAGTCGCCATCCTTTCGTTTCACTCAGGTGAAGACAGAAGGGTGAAAAAAGCGTTCCAAAGTTTTTACCGCCAAGGTGTTTACAGTGACGTTGCACCCGACCCCATAAGGCCAACACCTCAGGAAATAGGAAGCAATCCAAGAGCCCGTTCGGCAAAACTTCGCTGGGCGGTGAAAGCCTAAAGTGTTTCTTTAAAAAGAAAGCCGACCTAATACATGATTAAGCCGGCTTCCCTATAACAGCTCGATTTGTTTTACTTCAAATCAAAAC
>CALRRW020000189.1:0-4328 GCA_943370695.1 Comamonas sp. lk
CTCCCGCATTGCACGATGGCGGCCCCGAGCTTTTTTGCACTTTTTCAATTGCCGAACTAAACAGGATAACTAAAGTAAAAAGGGCTGATATGGCTATAAGTTTCTTCATGGGAGTGCGGGTTAATGATTGATAGAAGGATGAAATGTTAAAACAAGAGAGTCGGTGTATACCTCATCGCCTTTATCTGTTCCGTCATTGTTGGCAGCCACTGCAGCCACAAAAAAAGTAATCGGCCCCTCATTTTGTTCTGGCGCTTTCCACAAAAATGTCCATTGTCCTTTATTGGTTTTATATGGATTGGTCCCAAGAGGTTTGTAGGTAAGGTATTCCCGTCCTTCAAATGCATTGGTTCCCTTCATTAATTGCGTGCGGTTGTCGTCTGTGGTTTGCAATACCCCTGCTTTCTGTTTTGTGCTGTTTAAGGCCGTAAACGCAAATCCAAAACGACTGATATGAGGTTGTTCTATGGTTGTGGTAATTGTGTATACTTTACCCGGAAGATATGTTCCCGAAAAATGATCCATTTGAAGGTTGAGCTTTCCCGTTCCGGTATTTACATTGTTATTCCCGGTGTGGCAACCTGCTTTCCCGCAAGTGGCTTCATCCGGAGCTCCGGTGCTGCCAATAGGAGCACCAGCAGATGCAATCCTATTGGTGTTGGAAAGCGTAATGATAACCAGTGCAATGAAACTTATAGTGTAAATAATTTTTAAGCGCATAATGTATCGTTTTAGAAGAATAACAGAATGATAAAAACAGTCGGACAAAACAAAACCAGCATTGCCCGACTGTTAGAATTTAACGAACCGTTAGTTTTTTACTAACGAGGCCTTTATCAGTATCCAGTTTTATAAAATAGATTCCCGAAGGATAGTTAACCACAAACGCTGTTGAGAGCAGTCCTTTTTGAATCGTTTTTTCGGAGAGCAATCTACCTGTAAAATCATAGATAGAAATGGTTTTGACAACAGCATTAACGGTCGAAAAATCCACAGTAAACAATCCGGATGAAGGGTTGGGATAAAGACTAAATGCAGATAATGGTTGTGTAGCATCGTTTAATCCCACTATTCCATCTTGGGTAACGCTAATGGTTTCAACTTTTGTGCCTGCAGTTACTGTGATGGTCCCTGTTCTTGGCGAAGGGCTTGTGTTAGGAGAAACCGCAACTAAAAACACACTATTCATTGATCCTGAATTTTCGCTCAGGGTAATCCACGTTTGGTCTGCAGACACCGTCCAGGAGCGGTTGCAGGTTACCGAAACCACATTCTCTTCATCGGGTGACGCTTCAAGTTCGAGGTTTTCTGTGCTTAATATTAAGGTGTCTTGAAGCACAGGTAATTCGCTGAGTGCATTTGAGTATACTGCATTGTTTTCGGTTGTTACTAACACTCGCGTATTGACAAAACAAATTTTAGTTACATCCGTAAAACTTGGCAGGTTAAATTGATTTCCTCCGGCAATCCATGTTGAACCATTATCGGATGTGGTTAACAAACCGCCTTTATAGCTGGCATACAC
Organism: Comamonas sp. lk; assembly: GCA_943370695.1. Classification (GTDB taxonomy): domain Bacteria; phylum Bacteroidota; class Bacteroidia; order UKL13-3; family UKL13-3; genus UKL13-3. The sequence goes on from CALRRW020000189.1 coordinate 1,526, forward strand.
GTATCCGCCAAAGCTGGCCATTGCTTGTATATTATTTCCATTCAAGCCAATCATGGTAGTGTGCGAAATACTTGTAGGAGCGGTTTGCATCCAGTTTACATCGGCAAAGTCAGAAACAAATACGCCCGAACCATTCGTTCCGGCAAAAAGTTTATTTCCCGAAGCTGCCACTGCTGTGATGTTTAAATTGCTTAAGCCGGTGTTGGCTGCTTCCCAGGGTCCTTCATGTTGATCACGCATGTATACGCCATTACCCAAAGTTCCCAATATCAGTTTTCCTCCATAAAAGGCGATTGAAGTAGGTGTTACGCCTGATGGCAATCCATCTTGTATTGCCCCCCAGCTAATAGCATGTAAACCGGCTTCAAAAATGTTCCCGCTTGCATCAATCGCATATAAATGATGCGTTGCGTTGAACAGTTTTTTGATGTTGAGATTCGTAAGTCCGGTATTAACAGGAGTCCAAGTTGCGCCACTATCTTCCGAACTAAACACTCCCCCATTTTGGGTGGCGGCCAATAATAGATCATGAGCGATGATGATATCATTAATGTTGAGACTATCTGTTAAATCCGTGTTCGATTTGGTATAGGTGGTGGCTAAGTTTTTGCTCACATAAACACCTTTATCTGTTACCGCAACAACAAAGCTATCTCCAGCAGCAGTCATTGTGCGCGTAACTGGATTGTTAAAATTGGTATTGAGTGCAGTCCAATTGTGCGTTCCGGCTGTTGCTTTATAAATTCCCTCTGCAGCAATGCCAGCAATCAATCTGTTTTGCAAGGCCGCAATAACTGTCACGTTTGTGTTCGTCAATCCATTGTTAACGGCAACCCAGTTGATTGCTGCTGCAGTTGTGTATACACCACTGGCTGTGGCCAAATACCAGTTGGCCCCATTGTTTGATATACCACGCACAATTGTGTTTGCCGGCAAGTTTGTTTGAGCGGACGTATATGAAACAGCATTTGTAGTGCTCACAGATGAAGCCGAATACAGCCCGTTTGCATTTGAAACCAACAGCACATCTGTTACACTATTATAAGAAAGAGCGGATGTGTTTCCAATATTCAAGGTGTTTGCATCATTAAAATCAACCCATGTTGCCCCGCTGTCATCAGAGGTAAATACCCCTCCCGTTAATGAAGTGAGTACAATTCGGCTGCCGGCTTTTACAAGTCCTGTAATAACTGCAGCATTTAACGGAGAGCTATTGATGTTAGTCCATGTAGCCCCTTTGTTTATTGTTTTGAACAAACCACCCCCTTCTGTTCCTGCAATAATGGTGATAGAGTCAATTGCCAGCAGTGACTTTATCTTTAAGTTGGTTAATCCGGTATTGATTTTATTCCAATAACGATCCGACCCCACATACCCATTAAAAATAAACACACCACTGTCGGCTGTTCCTGCAAACAAGTAGCTTCCGCTATGTGTTAACGCACTTATTTTGCCGCTTGTAAGGCCTACCGGACGGGCTCTCCACGCTGTTAAGGCATTGGTTGTGCTCTCAAACACGCCACCATTGGCCGTTCCAATATAAATCAATGAATCTTTGGTTATGGCACAACTAACCGTTCCGCCAAAAGGCCCTTTTGAGCCAAAATGTGCCGAAGATTGAAAAGAAAAAAGAGAAAATATAATTGTAAAACTCAGGGTGTACAGAAACACACGAGCATTTTGAATACTTGTATTAATAGTCATTGTAAAAAAATTAACGTTTAGAAATGATGGAAAAATCCTTCAGAGAAGGAAGATTAAAAGAGGCAATGCTCCTAAACGTTTTGGGGCGGATGAAAAATGGAATGACTCTTATTTATGGATATGCTGAAAGCATAAGGGGGAAGTTGTGAGTTTTGTTGTGTTGGGAAAGACGGATTAGCAATCAATACAGGAGACTCAAAAAACAAAATGGTTTCTTGTATTTCTTTCACACTACTCGGAAACTTGTTTGCTTGTTGCTCCTGTTTGGCCAGTTGTTTCGATAAATGACATTTTCCATTACACTCAAGCTCGGGTTTGTTTTTGTTGATACAAAAAGCTTGTGTAATGTAATTTTGGTTAACGATATAATATCCGACAACTCCAATTTTTATTAGAAACTGAAAGCTCAAAGCGAGTATGAGTAATATGGCAGTTAACCTCTTCAACACGAAGACAAATGTACCGAGATTATTGTTTACACGAAAATTAATTATGATAAAATTATCTTAATTAACAAGCATCAGCGAACACAATCAGGTTTTAAAATAATAATGAACACATCGAAACGAGAACACAAAGTAAAGAGAGCTTACTCTTTGCTTTGTGCATCCACTACAGCAACAATAATCATGTTCACAATTTCGCGAACGCTGCTACCCAGTTGTAAAATATGTGCCGATTTTTTGAGTCCTAATAAAACGGGCCCAATGGCTTCGGCAGCACCCAGTTCCTGCAACATTTTATAAGCAATATTTCCGGAAGCTAAACTCGGCATGATGAACGTATTTACAGGCTCTCCACACAATTCGCTAAAAGGAAAATTCTCATGCAACATTTTTTGGTTGAGGGCAATGTTTGCCTGAATATCACCATCAACAACCATGTACGGATATTTTTCTTTTAATATTTTGCGGGCATTCGACATCCGGTTTGGAACTTCGCCATCTGAAGAGCCAAAGTTTGAATAAGACAATAATGCAATGCGGGGTTTTACATTAAACTTCTTCACGGCATCATATGTTAACTTTGTGATATCAACTATATCTTCGGTTGTTGGGTTTACGTTTACGGTTGTGTCCGAAAAAAACAAGGTGCCTTT
>CALRRW020000190.1:0-4325 GCA_943370695.1 Comamonas sp. lk
TGTTGTGGCGGGAGCATTTGCTTTGTACAGTTTGTATTTGGCCGCTAAACCCAAAGATGCCGACCATCCATACGGACATGGGAAAATTGAGTTTATTTCTGTTGGTTTTGAAGGAGGATTAATTCTGCTAGCCGGTATTATTATCATTGGAAAATCAATCATCAATATGATTCATCCAATAGCCATACATCAGTTGGATATTGGGGCAGGATTTGCGGCAGTTGCAGGATTGGCTAATTATTTTCTGGGTACCTTTTTAATCAAAACAGGAAAAAAAAACAACTCCATTACCCTTATTGCGGATGGAAAACATTTAATGAGTGATACCTGGAGCAGCATCGGGTTAATGGTAGGCGTTGTCGTTATGTATTTTACACATTGGTTCTGGCTCGACAATGTAATTGCAATCGGATTTGGATTTGTGATTATATACACGGGCTATAAACTTATCCGCAGATCATTAGCAGGTTTAATGGATGAGGCCGATGAAAATATCCTTACTGAAATCGTTCAGGTTTTAAATGACCACAGGCATATTAACTGGATTGATATTCATAATTTACGGATTCAACAATATGGCTCTAGCTTTCACATTGACTGTCATATCACCTTACCCTGGTATAATGATTTAAAAACATCACACGATGACCTCAAAAATATTGAGGCATTGGTTTTAGAAGAGTTCAATCATAAAGTTGAGTTGTTTATTCACCCGGACCCTTGCCTGCCGTTTAGTTGCAATATATGCCAGCTAAGCAACTGCCCTGTTCGTCAAAATCCATTTATCCAAAAGGTGGAATGGACAGTTGAGAATGTGATGAATAATGCAAAGCACTCCATTTAAATTCGAATCTTGAAATTCGAAAAAACTAAAAAATCTTTCCGGGGTTGAGGATAAAGTTAGGGTCGAATGCCTCTTTAATTTTACGCATCAGGTCGAGCTGAAGCTGCGGCATTACCACTTTCATGTAAGGTTTTTGCACCAGGCCTATTCCGTGTTCCCCACTGATGGTTCCTTTCAGTTCCTTGCAGAGGGTAAATATTTCAATAATCGCTTCGGTTATTTCGTTGTTCCAAAAACCATCATCGAGTTTATCCTTTAAAATATTCACATGGAGGTTTCCATCACCGGCATGTCCGTAACAAACCGTCCGGAAACCATACCTGTTTCCAATTTCTTTAACGCCTTTAAACAATACGGGCAACGTTGCCCGAGGAACAACGGTATCTTCTTCCTTGTAAGTATTGTTGTACTTTGTGGCTTCGCCAATACTCCTTCTCAACTTCCAGAAGTACTCCTTTTCATCTGCAGTTTGTGCAAACAACACTTCACTGCTCCCATGTTTGTATAACACTTCGCTAATGGTTTCACATTCTTTCATCATCCAATCGAGATCATTGCCATCAACTTCAATTAATAAGTATGCTTCTACTCCACTTTCAATTGTAAAATTCATATCGAGCATTGCTGCCGAAAACCTGAAACCTTCCGGCTCCACAAATTCGCAGGCACTTGGATTACATCCAGCCAAAAATATTCCATTAACAGCGGCACAGGCATTTTCGGGCGAACCAAATGGAGCCAGTAATAACAAAGTATGCTGTGGGTGGGGAATCAACTTTAACACCATTTTGGTAACAATGCCCAGTGTTCCTTCGCTGCCTATTAATAAATGTGTGAGGTTATAGCCTGTTGAATATTTTAGGGTGTTCGCTCCGGTCCATATGATTTCACCGGTGGGCAAAACAACTTCCAGGTTCAATACATAATCACGCGTGGTGCCATATTTTAAGGCTCTTGGACCACCACTTGCATGGGCAATATTTCCGCCCAAAAAGCAACTTCCCTTGCTGGCCGGATCGGGTGGATAAAACAGTCCTTTTTCACGAACGGCAATTTGAAATGCCTCATTCACAACTCCAGGTTCCACCGTTGCCTGAAAATTCTGTTCATCAATGGTTATTATTTTATTAAACCGCTCCATTGAAATAACCACACCGGCATACAAAGGTAAAGCGCCTCCACTTAATCCGGTACCGGCTCCACGAGGCGTTACAGGGATTTTATACTCATTACATATTTTTAAAACAGACGCAATCTCAACAGCCGTTCCGGGTTTAAGCACCACATCTGGATAATATACCAAATCCTCCGTATGATCATGCGCATAAAGCTCTGTTTCGTCCTTTCCAATTATGACAAACGGTTCACCAACTATTTGCCGAAAGGCTTTTATTTGCGCCTCGGTTACTTTGTTATATTGCATGGTCAAAAATAAACGCTGAGGTGCTGAGACACAAAGAATAATTATGAACAGGTAACTATTAACAATACATTAACCGGATAAAAAGATATTCTTATCTTGCTCCCTTTGAAACGTTAAACATTATTGGCGCCTACTATATAACTGACATGAAAAATAAATTTACATTAACACTGTCCATCTGTATCTTCTTTGTTGGAAACACCATAGCCCAAAACATTACCCTTGAAGATATCTGGACTAAAGGAACATTTGCTGCCGAAGGGGTTTCGGGGTTTAACTCTATGAAAGATGGCAAATACTACTCTGCACAGGACGAGAATGACAATATTGTCCGTTACAGTTTTGTTACCGGAGCTGCTGTTGACACGCTCTTGAAGAGTGCCGATATCGGGCTTAGAAACTATGATTATACATGGAGTGCCAATGAAAACAAACTCCTGTTGCAAACGAATGCAAAATTTATTTACCGCCACTCCTTTACTGCCAATGTGTATGTATACGATGTAAAAAGTAAACAACTTACCCAGCCTTTTACTGATGCGGTAATGCTGGCTGAGTTTTCACCTGATGGAAACAAGCTTGCATATGTGCGTGGCAACAATTTATTTTATTATGATTTGGTGGCACAAAAAGAAACTCAAATCACATCTGATGGCAAGTTCAACAGCATTATTAATGGTTCAACCGATTGGGTTTATGAAGAAGAGTTTGCTCTGAGTAAGGGATTTTACTGGAACAACGATGGTTCACAACTGGCTTTTTACCGATTTGATGAAAGTGGGGTAAAAGAATTTAGCATGACAACTTTCAATAATAAACTTTATCCTGAGCCATATACTTTTAAATATCCGAAAGCGGGTGAAGCAAACTCGATTGTTCAGGTGTATGTTTTTGACCTGGATAAAGCAACCGAAAAGCTTATCGATATTGGTACTGAAACCGATATTTATATTCCACGTATCAAGTGGACACAAAACAACAATGTTTTGTGCGTATTCAGGCTCAACAGGTTGCAAAACAAACTGGAACTATTGCTGGCCAATACAAAGGACGGTTCATCCAAAACCATTTATACAGAAGAAAACAAAGCTTACCTAGATGTGCCAGAGATTACTTTTTTAACGGATACCAAAACGTTCATACTCAATAGTGAAACACTCGGATGGAATCATTTATACCAGTTTGACCTGAATGGTACGCTGGTTAAACAAATTACACAAGGCAAATGGTCGGTAGATGAAGTATACGGTATAGATGAAAAAGCGAAAACCATTTATGCAAGTACATCAGAAATAAACTCAGCAGAACGATATGTGTATGCCATATCGCTGGATGGCAAAACACGAAAACAATTGACTAAACGCAACGGATGGAACAGTGCAACCTTTAACTCCAACTTCACTTATTTCCTGTTAAACAATTCGGCATTAAACACTCCTCCCTTTTATGCCTTATGCGATAACAGCGGAAAAGAGTTGCGGGTATTGGAAGACAACAAACAATTAACGACTAAACTTGGAAACTATAATTTGGTGAAGGCCGAAATGACTTCCTACAAAAATGCCTATAATGAAGACTTAAATGCTTTTGTGATAAAACCAAAAAACTTTGACCCGGCAAAAAAATACCCGGTGTTGATGTATGTGTATGGTGGCCCCGGACATCAGCTTGCTGTAAACCGCTGGATGGGATCAAACTATTTTTGGTTTGAGATGCTTGCCGAGAAAGGATACATGATTGTGTGTGCGGATGGTCGGGGAACAGGATTCAAAGGTGAGGAATTTAAAAAGTCAACTTACCTCCAATTGGGTAAATACGAAATTGAAGACCAGATTTATGTTGCTCAGCAATTGGGTAAATTACCTTATGTAGATGCATCCCGTATTGGAATGTTTGGCTGGAGTTACGGAGGGTATATGTCGAGCCTTGCTATCAGCAAAGGAGCGGGTGTGTTTAAATCGGCCATTGCGGTGGCACCGGTTACCAACTGGAGATACTACGATAATATATACACAGAAAGGTATATGCGTACACCACAGGAAAACGGCAAAAACTATG
>CALRRW020000191.1:0-4280 GCA_943370695.1 Comamonas sp. lk
TGGAATAACAGACAATGGGACCAAAGCAGCAATTGGAATTTACCTCTGTTATTTCGAGGCTTTTGACCTGAAAGGAGAAGTTATTAAAAAGAGAATGACCATCGTGGTAGGAGGCAAACTGTAGTTATACTTTTAGGAACTGACACTTCACCCCCCTCATTTTACATTTCACTATGAAGCACTGGTTCTGCGGTGCTTTTGCGGGCAACTTTGCCTCAACATTAAACAAATAAGCTATGAAAAATTTAGTATTTACCTTATTGCTGTTGCTTGCTATGACTGCGACAAAAGCCGAATCTGGAGACAGACCGTCAAAGGATAGCAACCAGAAAATCACCAAACTGATTCTCCCGGAGATGGATGCAACCATTGTGTACAATGGGGGAGATACACTTTTGCTGGATATGACTACGGAAAACGAAGAACCGGTAAAAATCAAATTGTTGGGCGGGTCAACAACCTTACTTAATGATGGTCTCAAAAAGGGAAATGCATTGAGGAGGGTTTATATTATTTCTGCATTTCCGGAAGGAGAGTATAAAATTAGGTTGAAAAAGGGTAATTATGTAGTTGAGAAGTCGTTCACTAAAACAACCCCTCCTACAGAATAAATCCATATGTTAACCAATCGCAAGCGTGAGAATATAATTTTTGCAGGCAGTGTCCTTATTTATTATGTACTGCATGAGGTTGTATACACGCTGTTGGGTTTTCAGTTCTTTTTAGATGCTACGTTTGGTGAATTTTGTATTGCCATTTTCACGTTTGCAATCGTTCGTTATTCCCATGTGCCTATGCGCAAATACCTCGATGCAAAGGTAGACTGGAGTGATAATCCGCTCCACCGGTTTGCTATTCAATCGCTATTGTTTGCTGGTGTTTCGGGGTTATGTGTAATCGTTTTAAAAGTGCTGTTTGCATTTGTACAACTACAGTTTTCAGCAGATGTTTTCATCAGCCTGCAATCGCAGTTTATTGATTTTATGCTGCTGGTGATTGTGATTGAACTTTCTGTACTGTTTGAATTTGGTCAGTATTTACTGCAAAAGTGGAACAGTGCCCGCATTGAAATGGCAACTTTTCAAAAGGAAAAAGCGCAGTTTAGTCTGGAACTATTGCGCACACAAATCAACCCGCATTTTTTGTTTAACAATCTCAACACACTGAGTTCGCTCATATACACCAATCAGGAAAAGGCTGCTGAGTTTTTGCGAAAATTATCGGGTGTGTACAGGAGTATTTTGGAATACCGGGATAAAGAAATCATAACGCTTGAGGAGGAACTTATTTTTTTTAACCAATACAAGGAATTGCTGGAAGTGCGGTTTGAAAACATGTTGTTTTTTAAGCTCCATATTGATTCGGTATATTTAAAAAAACACCTCATTCCGCTTACTATGCAAATGCTGGTGGAAAATGCGATTAAGCACAATGTGCTTTCGCAAAACAAGCCGTTGACCATTAGCATTGAGTGTGTAGACGGTTATTTACTGGTGGAGAATAATTATCAACCAAAGGAAATACTTGAATATTCGAGCGGATTGGGTTTGAAAATGATTGAAAACAGGTTTGCTTATTTAACAAAACTCCCGGTTGTGATTGATAAAACGTCAGCTCATTTTTTAGTGAAAATACCTTTAATAAACTAGTATGAACGCTTTAATTATAGAGGATGAACCACATGCACGCACCGAGCTTAAACGCTTGCTGAAAAAGTTGGTGCCAACGATAGTCATTGTTGCGGAGCTTGATTCTGTTGCCGATGCTTGTACCTTTCTGGAAAAACAACAAACGTTCGATATTGTGTTTGCGGATATTCAACTTTCAGATGGTTTGAGTTTTGATGTATTCAGCAAAATAGAAGTAACACAACCGGTAATTTTTACAACAGCATACAATGAGTTTGCCATTAAAGCCTTTGAACTGAACAGCATTGATTATTTGCTAAAACCGATTGAGGAAGAACAGCTAAAGAAAGCAATTGCCAAGTATGAAAAGATAAAAGATAATTATACCAGCAATACACTCTTGTTTACTGCTGATAAATTAAAAGAACTGCTCGCTCCCAAGCGTGAATACAAATCGAGGTTTGTGATTAAAATGGGCGACCAGTTTAAGTACATTACGGTAGAGGAAATTGCTTTTTTTGAGGCCAGCGATAATGTTGTGTATGCACATACCCTTGAACAGCAAAAACTACTGATTGATTATAAAATGGAAGAGTTGGAAAAAGTGTTGGATCCCAAATTATTCTTTCGTATCAACAGAGGTTTTATCGTGCATATTCAATCCATCAAAAAAGTTCATAAATATTTTAACAGTCGCTTAAGCCTGGATTTACAGTACAAAACAGCCGAACCTATTTTGGTAAGCCGCCTAAAGGTGGATGATTTTTTAACATGGATGGATCAATGAGAGTGCATTTAAGCTATATCGCCATTATTTGTTTGCTGGTTGTTTCATCATGCAAACGTGTTACGCTTTCGTTGGATAAAGTGCCTAAAAACACACCCAAAGGAGCACAAATATTCGTGGCAGGAAGTTTTAACAATTGGAACCCCGGTGATTCAAAGTATTTGATGACTTATGATGACGAAACCAAAGAGTATTATGTGGATTTACCGATTGGGTTTGGCAATGTGTATTATAAATTTACCCGGGGCGATTGGACAACAGCAGAAACAGATGCGTGCGGAGGAGAAAGGGTAAACAGAAAACTCAAATACAGTGATGGCGATTTACGAGTGGATACAATTGTAGGTTGGCAGGATTTGGAGCCGGAGAATTGCGGGCGTGTTACGCTGATTATAGACAAGCTGCCATCCAATACACCGTTGTATTCAAAAATTTATTTAGGAGGAAACATCAACGGATGGCAATGCAATAACGAACGGTTTTTATTTAAGAAGTTGGGCTCCGGAAAATTAGCACTTACCGTACCCCGTAACAGCGACAGGCTTGTGTTTAAAATTACCAGGGGAACTTGGGGAACTGCAGAGTTAGACGAAAACGGAAGTGAACAACTGCAACGTGAAATTTTGTTTGGTCAAAAAGATACGGTGTTTCTGAATGTGAATTCATGGGCTGATATGCCCTTGGAGAAAATTTACACCAAAACAATTGTGATTGAATCGATGCCACAAAACACGAAAGGGAAATCAGATATTTTTCTTGCAGGCAGTATCAATAATTGGAATCCACTTGACAGCAGGTATAAATTTTCTGTTTTACCCAATGGTAAACGTTTTATCAATGTAACGTATTTGGGGAAAGATGAATTCATTTACAAGATTACAAGAGGAGGGTGGGAAACAGTGGAAACAAAAAAGAACTTTGATGATATTGAGAACAGGACAATTCCTTTTGATAAAAAGGACACTGTTTACATCGAAATAGAGGCCTGGGCAGATGGGCTTTATCAGAAACCCCAAACCAACAATGTCAAGTCTGTTACGATTGAAAACACAAAGGGAGTTGTTTCGGGAAATGACCTTAAAAATCTGCAACGATTTATTACACCTCCTACTAAGATAAATGCTCAGTTTATTGATTACGATAAACGTAAGAAAGTTTTTATCATCATCGATAAGTTACCCGAGTTTGGCAAAAACAATACGGTTTTCCTTGCAGGGGATTTTAATGGTTGGAATGATAAAGACGAAAATTATCAGTTCAGAAATTTACCGAATGGCAAAAAATACATTCTGCTTCGGTTAAATGATTACGACCAGCACGAGTTTAAACTTACGCGTGGCTCTTGGGAAAGGGAAGAATCCAGTTATAATGGTGAAAAATTATCCAATAAGGTGATTAAACGCGGAGTGGCAGATGATACAATACATATTCAGGTGCAACGCTGGTTTGATGAAACAGATCAACGCCAACTGGTGCTGTTATTAACAGGAACGCCTGAGAATACGCCCATAAATGAAAATCTTTACCTTACCGGTGATTTCAACGAATGGCAAGCCAAGGATGAACAATATAGGTTCAAAAAAGGTGCAGATGGGCGGTATACGCTCACCATCTCGGATTTTAGCAAACGGTATAATTTTTATAAAATCACCCGTGGGTCATGGGAAACGGAGGCAACAACCCGCACAGGACGAATTCCGGATAATCAATTGTTTAAACTCAACGGAACGGATACGATTAGGGTGCGTATTGAGCGGTGGAAAGATCTATAATCAGTTGAAGTTAAAATTCACTCCTATGGTCATAAACTCTTTGCCCTGCTTGAAATTTTCGCTCGACAAATTGAAACTCCGGCCAAATTGGAG
>CALRRW020000192.1:0-4275 GCA_943370695.1 Comamonas sp. lk
ATGGTTTTGGTAGGTGCGCACAAACAAATGCCTGTCTGTTTGAAGTTCGGGATTGCGCAGGGTATCCAACACATGGTCGGCTAAATACACGAGCCAGGTTGCTGCAGGCAGGCCCAAATACCAGCCCATATTTACATGAACGCCAAAACATAAAGGCAATGGCAACATGCAACATACAATGCCCAATACAACATCGAGGCTGAGGTTGCAGAATATTTGATAATATTGTACCAGTTTATTCATTCAATAATGATAAAAGCATCAATCAAAAATACAGTTTGCATCCTATTCTTGTGTGTTATATTTAAACAAACGTTTGCACAGGAAAAAGCGTATAAAGAACCAACAGGCTTAAACAATTGGTATATTGAGTTTGCCGGTTCGGGTTTGTTTTACAGTGGCAATTACGAAAAGGTGTTGATCAAAACCGATCGTTGGGGTTGGGTAGGCAGAGTTGGCCTTGGCTACAATCCTGGCGATTATACCATGCTCAATAAAGTTTCGCTGGATGGCGGAACCATTATGGCTCCTTTTCATTCATCCGTTTTATACGGTCCCAACAAAGAAAAACTGGAAGCCGGAATTGGTTTTACCATGCTTGCAAAAGGAGTAGGCGACCGCGAAGTTGTACCAACAGCAGTGCTTGGTTTCAGGGTTGTGGAAACCAATAAAGTGTGTTTCCGTGTTTCATGGACGCCTTATATCCGCAGCGGTGAATTTGTAAGCTGGTTCGGGGTGAGTATTGGTCGCAATTTTAGTACGGGTAAATAAATTTAGTTCATAGTCGATAGTCCATAGACCATAGTCCACGGTTAGAGTGTACTTCCATTTTTCACCTCTGTTCAGTATCTCATCTCTCGCATCTCGACTCTTACCTCCAACATCACACATCACACATCACACATCTCAAATCTTCCTCAGTTGTTCCAAAAATTGTTGGGGGGTGAGGTTGTATTGTTTTACTTTTCTGCGTTTGCCCAACCACAGGCTTGATGGAATACCTCTGATTTTAAGGTCCTGCGTTACGTATTTGTTTTTATAGGCAGCCGTCCAGTTGAGGTTTGAATAACCACCGAATATTTTGAGTTCGTATGATTTGTTTACATCAATAAAACCAATCACTTTCACGCAGTCGCCAAACTCCGTTGCGATGGTGCGCAGGGTAGCTGTATCGGTAGTAAAGTTTTTGGCGTATGGGCCCGTGTAATAAATATACACATTGTACTTTTTTAGCTTCTTCACTTTTAGTTTGTTTCCGTGCCAGTCGATATACGTGAAGTTGGGTGCTTTTTTACCAATGGTTAACCTGTTTGCGGTAAGCGAATCTTTCACTTCCCGCATGGTGAGGTAATGTCCTGTGGGGTCAATCTGAATAATCTCAAACAATTTCCCGTTTTTTTCAAACCGCCATTCTGATTTATTTTTGGGAATCACCATCGACCGTAATTCATCTTTGGTGTCGAAAACCGTATCGGCATAATTGGCGGTGATGATTCTATCCGACTCCATTTCATCATACCAACCGTTGCTGTTTTCATCCTGCAGGGCAATGCGAAACGAATCATCGGCCAGCCGCACAATTCCCTGGCGGGAGGTATAACGTTGTTCCCTGAATGCATATTCTATTCCTGCAAATTTGCGGTCCTTATCAATGGTTTCGTAATACTCATTGAGCATATTTTTGTAAGCCATTTTGGTGCTAAAATCAAACCGCGATAACCGGATGGCAATGGTTGCTTTGGGATTATCCAATCGTGCAAGTTGAATGGTCACATCTTCCTTGCGGTTAAACGGCATGGGAATATTAATGGCTGGCCCATCATCGGTAAAATTGTAATTGTTATTTCGGTCTATCAGTAATTTGGGAACACGTTCGGCTAAGTCTACCATTAAGATGGTAACAAAACCATTATTCGACGGATTGGGTATTCCGGTAAAAAACAAATAACCGTAGGCATAACTTTTAAATCCTTCGGGTTTGATGATGCGCAACTTTTGGGAAGTTGTCATGTTTTCAAAATCCATGGTTTCGATGGTATCATTTTGCACCATGTAAAACGGAACCACCACCTGCAGTTTATCAAACCGTTCATCTTTTGCCCAGCTATCCAGTTTCACATAAATCAACTCATCCGATTGAGCCCACACCATTGTGTTGCAACCAAACAATACGAAAAGGGGTAACAGGAATTTCATATCGGTTATTGGATTACAATTAGTTTACGGGCCACCGCACCGGATGTATGGGTTACACTGCAGATATACATTCCCCGCGGAACATCATTTAAAGCAATGGTTTCAGCATAGGGTTGGTGCAACACCTCTTTGCCATCCATGGTGAGCAAGGTAACGCTTTCAATGCCTTCTCCATCTATTGAAAAGTAAGAACTTGCCGGATTGGGGTATACCTTAAATGTCCAGCCTGTTTCTTCTTTTACACCCGTGAGCCATTTGGAAAAGGAAATATCATCGAGGTATAACCTGATGTTTTTTCCGGTATCGGAATCGTCATTGCTCAGTTGTATGGTAGCTGTATCGGGCAGGTTTGCCGAGTGGTATGAGAGATTTGCACTATAGGTATTCCATTGCAGCAAAACGGCATTTCCATTTGCCACTACAGGAATCGTATCATCTATAAACTGAATGGTATCGCGGCTGCTTCCGTTCCATTTGGTAAACAACAAACTGATGGTAGCATGCTGTATATTGCTTTCGGGGATGTACAGGTATTGTAACGATATACTTTTCGGAGTATCCGTTAAGGCATAGGTTTGGGTAAGGATGGCTTTTCGATTGGGCAATTGTACCGTATCTGTTTCCAGTAACACAAAATAATTTCCCTGCGCAGCTGTAAACGGAACAATACCAAATTGGGCTACCGATAATTTAGTAACCCTACCCTGTTCGGTGTTCCACGAAACAAGCGCATGGGTTGAATCCGAAAACTCGAATGAGGGATTTTGGAGCTGCGCTTTGGCTGCAACTACCAGGAGTAAAAAGAGGGTTAAAACAGAAACGTTCCGCATACCACAAGTATAGCCATATACGGCCAAAAAATGGCAAAATGTGGGCAAAATGTGGGTTTATAAAGCTAAGGTTGAGCCGAAAATCTTTCTTACATTTGCAGCTATGTGGTATAAAAACGTATTGGAAACAATTGGCAATACGCCAATGGTTCAGCTGAATAAAATAACAAAGGATTTGCCGTGCACAGTACTGGCAAAAATAGAAACCGGCAATCCCGGAAATTCTATTAAAGATAGAATGGCATTGAAGATGATTGAAGATGCTGAACAATCGGGTAAACTAAAACCGGGTGCAACCATTATTGAAGGAACAAGTGGAAATACCGGGATGGGGTTGGCCATTGCTGCCGTTATCAAAGGGTACCGTTGTATTTTTACCACTACCGATAAACAAAGCCGCGAGAAGGTAGATGCCTTAAAAGCATTTGGTGCCGAGGTGATTGTGTGTCCTACAGATGTTGATCCCGAAGATCCGCGCTCGTATTATTCCGTTTCATCCCGTTTGGAAAAAGAAATTCCCAACTCGTGGAAACCGAATCAGTACGATAATTTATCAAACACAGCTGCACATTACGAACAAACGGGTCCCGAAATCTGGAAACAAACCGAAGGTAAAATTACCCATTTGGTGGTAGGAGTGGGAACAGGCGGAACCATTACCGGAACAGGTAAATATTTAAAAGAACAAAATCCTAACATCAAAGTATTGGGTATTGATACCTATGGTTCGGTATTTAAAAAATACAAAGAGACCGGCATTTTTGATAAGGACGAAATTTATCCATACATCACCGAAGGCATTGGCGAAGATTTTTTACCGGCCAATGTTGATTTTTCCATCATTGATCATTTTGAAAAAGTAACCGATAAAGATGCAGCCATCTTTACACGCAGGATTCCGCGCGAAGAAGGCATTTTTGTTGGGAACTCAGCAGGAAGCGCAATGGCAGGTATTATGCAAATGCGCCACATGTTCAAAAAGGATGATGTGGTAGTGGTTATTTTCCACGATCACGGAACACGTTATTTGGGTAAAATGTTTAATGATGATTGGATGCGCGACCGCGGATTTTTGGTGGACGAACAACCAAAAGCCATCGATTTGATAGCCCGCCACAAACATTTAAAATTGGTGACTGCAAATACCAACGATATCGTTCATGATGTGGTGGTGAAAATGCGCAAGTACGATATTTCGCAAATACCGGTGGTGAATGATGCGGGTGAGTTTGTGGGCGCATTAAACGAT
>CALRRW020000193.1:0-4271 GCA_943370695.1 Comamonas sp. lk
CCGCATGGAATGCCTGTCGGTGAGTCCGCCATTATAGCCTACACTTTGTTTGGCGGTATCTGAAAAGGCAAACTGCTGTTGGTGACAACTTCCACATGCCAGTGTATTGTTTAGCGATAGGTTTTTATCATAAAACAATACGCGTCCCAAAATGGCCCCCTTATCGGAAAGTTGATTGCCCGGAGGTGTATTGTTTTTGGTAATGTATGCCGGAATCGTTTGTTGGGCATAATTTGGAAGATTATTTAAATCGATGGTGGCACTGATGATGACAATGCTCATTGCGCCCATTAAAAACAACTTTGTTCTGTTCATAAATTAATTAATTGCTAAAACGAGGAGATTTCGTTTGCAGATGATGACAGTGAAGAAAGAGAATAGGTTGCAACTGTCATAACTTATTTTAGCAACGGGGTTGTTACCATGATAGAAACACTTTTTAGGAAAGGGATTTAAAGGTCATTTTGACTTCATTTCTTTTTAATTTTCATTAACGAGTAGGTTGTCCAGAGATTGTCCTAATCTGCTCAAGAGGGATTTTCCAGGTTGAGTGCCGCTAGCGTGTTATGGCTTTGATATTGTTGTGAAAGCATACATATTGCTTCCAAACACCTCATTTATTGCTTTTTCTGATTTCCACAATTTTTACCGCATTCTGTGGATTACGCTCCAATGTTTATTGGTAAGTTGCACGCTTGAATGTGAGTTAATAGCTCATGGTTCATGGCTCATAGTTGATTGATGCAAGAGCATTTTTAATCTTCGTTGTTGAATCTGAAAAGAGATTGCCATGATCTATGATCTATGGACTATAAACTGAAATTGGAATGGCAGAAAAAGTAATTTATAACGAAGACAGTATTCGCTCCCTGGATTGGCGCGAGCATATCCGTTTGCGTCCGGGTATGTACATCGGAAAGTTGGGAGATGGTTCGGCTCCAGATGATGGTATTTATGTGTTGCTTAAAGAGGTTATTGATAACAGTATTGATGAGCACCGGATGAAACACGGTAAAACCCTCGATATTAAAATTCAGGACAACAAAGTGTATGTGCGCGATTATGGCCGGGGTATTCCGTTGGGTAAGGTAGTGGATGTGGTGAGCAAAATGAATACCGGAGGTAAATACGATAGCAAGGCATTTCAAAAATCGGTGGGTTTGAATGGTGTGGGTACAAAAGCGGTAAATGCGCTGAGCGTTTATTTTAAAGTGCAATCGTACAGAGACGGGAAAACAACAGCTGCTGAGTTTGAACGTGGTGAGTTAATTAAGGCTTACAAAGAAACCACAACACTTGAACCGGATGGAACATCTATTGTGTTTACTCCGGATGATACCATTTTTAAAAACTACCATTTTATTCCTGAGTATATCGAAAACCAATTGTGGAACTACGCTTACCTCAATTCGGGTTTAACCATTAATTACAACGACAGGAAGTTTTTTAGCAAGGATGGTTTGTTGGATTTATTAAAACGTAAAACCAACGAAGAACATATTCGTTATCCTATCATTCACTTAAAAGGGGATGATATCGAACTTGCCATTACTCATGAGCACCAGTATGGCGAAGATTATTACAGTTATGTAAACGGGCAATATACCACCCAGGGCGGAACACATTTGTTAGCTTTCCGCGAGGCATTTGCCAAAACCATTCGCGATTTTTACAAGAAGGAGTTTGATCTGGCCGATATCCGGGCAAGTATTGTGGCTGCTATTGCAGTAAGTGTGGAAGAACCGGTATTTGAGAGTCAGACAAAAACCAAATTAGGTTCCACCAATATGGGGCCGGAAAGCCCAACGATTAAGGTTTTTGTATACGATTTTTTAAAGAAATCACTGGATGACTTCTTGCATAAAAATCCGACAACTGCTGATGCATTGCTCAAACGGATTTTGCAAAGCGAGCGCGAGCGCAAAGATATGGCAGGCATTAAAAAGCTGGCCAACGAACGTGCAAAAAAAGCAAGTGTTCACAATAAAAAATTGCGCGATTGCCGGTTGCACTATAACGAAGATGAAAAAGAAGACCGCAGGTACGAATCCACTTTGTTTATTACCGAGGGTGATTCGGCAAGCGGAAGTATTACCAAAAGCCGTGATGTGCAAACACAGGCTGTATTTAGTTTACGGGGTAAGCCGTTAAACTGTTACGGACTAACCAAAAAAATTGTATATGAAAACGAAGAGTTTAACTTATTGCAACATGCCTTAAATATTGAAGAGGGTATTGAAGGATTGCGTTACAACAATATTGTGATTGCAACCGATGCCGATGTGGACGGAATGCATATTCGGTTATTGATGCTGACCTTCTTTTTGCAGTTTTTCCCCGACCTGGTAAAAAATGGACACTTGTATATTTTGGAAACACCCTTGTTCCGTGTGCGCAATAAGCAACAAACTATTTATTGCTACAACGAAGACGAAAAACAAAAAGCAATTACCAAACTTACTGGTAAGCCAGAGATAACGCGATTTAAAGGATTAGGAGAGATTTCTCCCGATGAATTTGGATTGTTTATTGGCGACAGTATCAAATTGCAGCCGGTGATTTTAACACCCGAAACTCCGATTCCGAAATTGCTGGAATATTATATGGGTAAAAATACCATCGACAGGCAAAACTTTATCATTGAACATTTGAAAGTGGAGAAGGACATTTTGGAGAAGGAAGAGGAAGTTGTTTAATATAAAGAAGTAGGCAAAGGGAACGTTGGCAGTAGGCATCCCGATGGCTATCGGAAATGAAAAAGGTTATCATAAAATCTGCGGCATCTGCCAGATTTGCGGGAAACAATGACTAAAGACAGAGGTTGCCTGTAAATGCTGCTAATTGCCCAGAAAAAAGAAAGAACAAAGAGACAATGAGTGACGAAATAAATTTAAGTGAAAACGACCATGGAATACACAAGGTAACGCCTGTTACCGGATTGTATGAAACATGGTTTTTGGATTATGCATCGTATGTAATTCTGGAACGTGCTGTACCGGCAGTTGAAGATGGTTTGAAGCCGGTTCAACGCAGGATTATGCATGCCATGAAAGAAATGGACGATGGCCGGTTTAATAAAGTGGCCAACGTAATTGGACAAACCATGCAATACCATCCGCACGGTGATGCGGCCATTGGTGATGCACTGGTAGGTTTGGGGCAAAAAGATTTATTGTTTGAAATGCAGGGAAACTGGGGCGATGTGCGCACCGGTGATTCGGCAGCTGCGGCTCGTTACATAGAGGTGCGTTTATCCAAATTTGCATTGGAGGTTTCGTTTAACGGACAAACCACCACCTGGCAGCAATCGTATGACGGACGGAAAAAAGAGCCGGTTACATTGCCAATGAAATTTCCGTTGCTGGTTGCACAAGGTGTTGAGGGTATTGCGGTAGGATTGGCAACAAAAATTTTACCCCATAATTTTTGCGAAATATTACGTGCCTCCATTGATACGGTAAAAGGAAAACCTGTTGAATTGTTTCCTGATTTTGCTACAGGAGGAATGGTGGATGTAAGCAATTACAACCGCGGAGCAAAAGGGTCGAAAGTACGCGTGCGTGCCAAGATTGAGGAACTTGATAAAAAAACGCTGGTGATTAAGGATATTCCTTTTTCAACCACCACCACAAGTTTAATTGATTCCATCTTAAAAGCAAACGACAACGGAAAAATCAAAATCAAAAAGGTAGTTGATAATACTGCGAAAGATGTTGAGATTCAAATTCAGCTGGCTCCGGGAGTATCACCTGATATTACCATGGATGCCTTGTATGCTTTTACGGATTGTGAGGTTTCGATATCGCCAAATGCTTGTGTGATTGTTGGCGACCGACCACAGTTTTTAGGTGTTGATGATTTGTTGCGTTTATCGGTGGAATATACCCGCGAATTACTCAAGCAGGAATTATTGATTCGCAAAGGCGAGTTGGAAGAACAATGGCATTTCAGTTCGCTTGAAAAAATATTTATTGAAAAACGCATTTACCGTGATATTGAAGAGTGTGAAACGTTTGAAGCCGTTATCGATACCATTTTTAAGGGCGTAAACAAATACCGCAAGCAATTCCGAAGGGATGTTACTGAGGATGATGTGTTGAAATTAACTGAAATCCGAATCAAGCGTATTTCGAAATACGATTCATTTAAAGCAGATGATTTGATGTTAAAAATAGAATCGGAACTGGCTCAGGTGAATGCTGATTTAAATGACTTAAAGCCATATCAGATTAAGTACTACGAAAACTTATTGAAGAAATACGGTAAAGGAC
>CALRRW020000194.1:0-4269 GCA_943370695.1 Comamonas sp. lk
CAAACTGATCCGTTTTATAGGATACAAAAACGGCTGTTCTGTTTTGGGTATAAGTGCCGGTATAGCCTTCGGCAAATGCCGATACAAACGTATTGTTTACACCTGCATTCACAGAGTGTTTGGCATGCAGCCAAAACCTCGATTCAACTTCGGAAATGGATGAACGCGAACGGCTATCGCCACTCAGCAATGTGCTCACGGGATTATCATACAGGATCCGTTCATCAAAATAAGCAGTACGGGCCATCCAAATGGTGCGGGTCAGTTTCAGTTTCCATTCGGCAGTTGCCCTGTAGGTTTCGTCTGCTTGGCTGGCAGCGGCCTGGGGCACACTAAGGGTAGGCGGTATTTGTTTATCGGTTTGTTGCAACCAGATATTGATATTGAGCTCCTGTTTGGGTGTGAGCCTGAAATAATTTTCGTTAACGATTCCTTGTTGCCATACCGCAGCATTGGTTTGTTTCACTTCGGGATGCCCGGCCACAAAGGTGTTGGTATAGGCAAAATTATTTTGCGCCTGCAGGTGAAAATATTTGAGTGAGCTAAACCATTTGGAGCCACCATAACTGATGCCCGCCTGTTGCCTGAAATGACCAAAACTCCCCACCTGGGCACCCACATTTCCATGCAGCTTGCTGTTGTATCTGGCCGATGATAATAACTGCACCGTTCCGCCCACTGCACCGCTGCCAAACAAGGCTCCGTTGCCACCATACTGCACCGCAATTTTATCCGACACATCACCTGCCACCAGCGAAAAATCCACCTGGCCCAGCATGGGGTTTTGCAAATTAAATCCTTTCCACAACACCGCTGTTTGTTCGGCCGATGAACCGCGGAAAGAAGCGGTGGCTATTCCCTGTCCGTAACTTTTGATAAACACCTGGCTTTGGCTGCCCAATAAATCGGAAAGGTTTTGGGTGGAAAACGAATTGGCCAAAACCGAATCGGGGGAAACCATTTTGGAACCGGTATTAAACTGAACAAAACGTGTAGCGGTTACCGTTACCGATTGCAACGACAATGAATCAGAGGGAGCCTGCGCATACGCAACCTTCACCCATACCAAACACATACTTAACGCAACTAATTTGTTCATCGCAAATTTTTAGCGTAACTTTTGGTGAATGAAAAATGATGAAAAAACAACTGCAGCAACATGCCGCAAACCATTTAATCATTTTGCCTTTCATCCCGAAAGCTACATGATACTGTTTTACCGGCAGGTCTTCTGACTCGTACTGTTTTTGTTTGTCTTCCCACTTTGTATAAAGCAGTGACGTGTAGTAACAAAAACTTCGTTTTTGAAATTCGAATTTTTAATCTCGAATCCCGAAGCTTCGGGACGAAAAATTAAATAATAGCTAATTTCGAAATTCGAAATTGGGTATTCGATATTCTTAACGATAGTACTTACAGCAGCGGGAACTGTACAGGATTTTCACCTGATTCCCTTTTAATCGTTGCAATAACTTGCAGCGAACCGTAAACGTGGGCAAATGTAATGGATTTTTCGGGTTTGAAAAATATTTTGAATGGAGTGACTGATTTTAACGGAAGGTACCTGAATATGAAAAAGTTTATTATTTTTGATACAGCCTATTACAACACTCTTATGAATATACTTACCCAATGGACTATTGAATCCATACAACACCCTGCTCCCACAAACCTTTCCGTAAAAGATAACTCCTCCCGAACTAATTGTCATTCGTTGTTGTTGCATTGCGGGTATGATAGCTGATGAGTAAGATGCATCTCAACATAAAATAATAAAGCGATACAAAGTATTGTCTATATATCCAATTCGGTATAGTATGCGCTACTTTGTAGCGCATATAAGTAAGTTATGGGCAAGCAATTTAAACTCCTTAAATATGAGAAGACAGCTATTTTTCTTATTCCTTCTTTTGAATCTTTTCCAACTATCTTTTGCTAAAGATAATGTTCAATACAAAACTTTAGTAAAAAAAGAGTCCCCTGAAATTACTTATAAGATGCTATATGAAAACCAATTAGCCGCTAACAACAGTATTTTGAATACTATTTTTTATGCGCTTGGAGGTCTTGGAGCGGCAATATTATTTGTATTTGCAAGTAATTGGTGGTTCAATGAAAAAAAAGTTTTAGACATCAAAAAAGGAATAAACAACCAAATTGAATCAGAAATAAATAAAATACAAATTGATTTGCAGAAAGAGGTTTCAAATGGAATCAATAGTGTTTCTCAAATGCTAAATGAATTTATTGAAAAACACCGAATCGAAATTAAAGAAGATAATAAACTTTTAAGTGAAAATTATCAAATTCAACTTAAAAACTTTATTGATAATATTAATATTCAAATTGCCACATTAAAAACAAGCTATGATGAAAGGTTGGAAGTACTACAAAAAGAAATCGATCTCAGCAATGATGAAATTAAAAAATCGATTGCTAATGCTAAAAAAAGTAGTGATGTAGAAAGCAAGAAAATCAGAATGAAATTATGCAATACAGAAGCGTCTCTATGGACTGTTAAAGGAGTTTTTCTAAATGCAGTAAGATATTATGTTGAAGAAGGGAAATTAAGCTTAGAAGTTGGTTATGTTTGGAATCTTAAATATGTTTTGGAAAAACTTGAAGAAAATGTATCCAAATGCACATATATCTATGAATCAGATTTGCGAGAATTTAACGAATTTTCTAATTCAATACCAGCTGAAGAATTTGAATCTGAAAAAGCAAGAGTTGTTGAACTCATTAATAAATTAAAAGTTGAAAAAGGATAATTTGCCTGCTGGCAACAGCGGTTTCGCGCTATTGCTGGTTTTTCTTGAATAGAACTTCTTACTTCACGAAAGTATTTTATCTTATCAGAAAGTACGCAGTTCGCTGGCATCGCAACAGTCGCGAAGCCGCGGAAAGTTAGCTGTAACCCTATGGCGACAATCTACGTTTTAATTTGAGTACAAAAATGAATGATAAAGAATCCTGCTATAAATGTGGACAAAGTGTATCATCAAGAGAGCATGTTCCTCCTCTATGCTTTTTCCCAGAGAAAAAGGACACTAATAATTTTGATTTTAGAAAGGATCTAATCACAGTTCCATCATGTGACGAACACAACTCAAAGAAATCGATGGATGATGAATTTCTTATGGCCTGCTTGACCGGAATAGTTGAGAATAACGCCATAGGATACTTTCATAATAAAACAAAAGTTAAACGAGCATTAGAAAGAAAGAATAGACACTTCATTAAATCCATTTTCAAAGACCCGAAAGCATTTTTAATTCATACCGACAAAGGGGACTTTCCTCTGATTCAAGGTTCACCGCACTACGAGAGAATGGTGAAGTGTTTTGAACATATTGCTTATGGACTATTTTATCATGAATTCAAACAAGTATTCGATGGTGAATGTCGTGTTTTTCTAGGGTTTCTAAAATACCATGATGAAAACATGGAAAAAACAAAAACACTAATCAGGAAACTATATGACATAGAATCTGTTGACTGGACTTTCAAAGGAAAGAATCCAAGTGTGTTTAGATATCAGTTTGGGACACCTGACCAATTTGGTTTAATCCCATTAAAATTCACTTTCTATGAAGGGACAGAAATTTTTGTGGCATTCAAGCCAAAAGACAAACAATTTCCTTCTGATTTTGCAATGAAGCTAATTACGTCTGGTGTTAAGACAATAGTAAGACTAAGTGATGGAGATGCAGTTGAATTTAATTGATACTCAAATTCAGCATTTCCAACAGGCGTTAAATGGATTCATTGCTCTGTGACACTTGTACTAATAAGACGTCAGACGAGAATTAGGGCAGCAGGTAACAGCGGTTTTGCGTATGGCAGGCTCACATTTTTCTAAGACAATTTCTGCTATATTTGAATTGCGTGCTTCGTATCGAGTGAGTGCTAAAAATCCCGCCAGAACGCAAGGCCGCAGCACGTTATGTGTAATTTTAGTAGACACCAAAACGACAGATGAAAACAATAAAAATTTTGATTCTAATGGCTGGACTTTTAAATTGGTTAACTGGCTGCAATAAGCCAAAAGACAAAAGAGACTTTCAAGATGACAAGTTTAAAGTGGGACAAATTTGGAAATATAATACAAGAACAGGTGAAGACAATTCGACCCTGACAATTTTGAGAGTTGAGAAGTATGACAGTGCCAGCGTTGTTATTCATATTTATGTAAATGGACTAAAATTGAAAAATCCACAACGACCAAGTGGCTTCTCTGATGACATTGGACACTTACCTTTATCTAAA
>CALRRW020000195.1:0-4262 GCA_943370695.1 Comamonas sp. lk
CTTTGCGGGAGCTAAATTTCTGGTAACTTACCCTTTTGCAATTGATGGTTTTATTGGTGAGCAGTTCGGCATTGGTATAACCACTGGTGGCAAGCTGCTCCAAAAACCTTTTGGCATTGCGTTGTTTACAAAACACTCCCCCAATAACGTAATATCCTTTTTGGATGCCTTCAGTATTGAGGTGCGAAGGCGTTTCCGGGATATTTGGAGTTGCAATAACAGCAACTTCAGGAGCAAGTTCTGGTACTGGAACTTCCTGTTTTTGCTGGGGGAAATGCATCTCTGTGCGCGCCAGTTCGTAATGTGAAGCAAATGCGTACAAAGCAGCGTATGTTTCCAGGTTAGATGATTGAGTATCGGCTAAGATGGTTTCAACAGGAGTCAATGTTTCTGATTCAATTGGCGCTGGAGGAGGCGGAACCATTATGGTGTCTGCTGCTGGTTGGGTTACAACCGGAGGCAATTCAACAACAGCAACCGAAGTTTCCGGTTTGTTTACCAGCGAATCAAACCACGAAGTAATACTCATGGTATTGTTATTTCCCAGGTGAAGGTCGTTTAAGGAATGTTCATTAAAAAAAATATATCCATTGATGCTCAACATGAGTACCAATACACCCGCAAGTACGGATGGCCATACATTTCGTTTTGATTTTGGAGTCATAGGGGTGGTAGTATTGCGGGTTTTAAAAAGACGGGCTTTACTGGTTTTGATAACACGGGAAGCCACAGGATGTCCTTGAATCAAGCTTAAACCATAAGATTGGGTGAGGTAATTATTCCTTTTGTCGGGCAAAAAAACATAATTGGCATCTGCATTCAACCTGAAGTTTCCAAATAAGTCGATTGAAAGCGACTTGTTTGCCTGAAGTATTTCCAGTGTTTCCTGAACAGTAGCATCAATTTCTGCTAATGCCTGGGTATAGGTAATTTGTTGCTGCCTGGCCAAAAAGCCCGCCAACAACCCATCATTCGTTTTTAAATTCTGGTTAAAAACAACCTTGCGTGCCGGAGGGGTAATGACATGCGAAACCTGGTCAATTCGGGCCGGTTCCCTGTTGCACACAAACCCGCCAAACCCCGGTACAATCACACAATCGTGTTCATGCAGCAGGCGTTTTACCTCATTCCATATATGATTAGCAGGTTGGTTCACTTAGCTTTTTAAAGTTGCCGCAACATACACCATTGCACCCATTTTGACAACCCCAACCCAAAGACGTCATCTTATAGGGCAGATTATTAAAAAGATACAGTTAATCCGGCCAACACATTAATCCCATATACAGGTAAGTTTGCCCAGCGTTGGTATTGATTGTTGGTGATATTGTTCACATTCATGAATAACGATACATTTTTGGTATAACGGTAGTCCAATCCCAGGTTTAAGTCAACAAATCCCTTCAATGTCAAATCCTCAAACCGGTTATTGTCCAGTAACGTTCTGCTGTCGCGTTTATTCATGGTAGTAGCCTGTATTTTCCATAAAAACTTGCTACCCATATTATACCCGATATTCCATTGGGTTGTAAAGGTTGGTCTCGAGAATGGCGCATCAATCGTGAGGCTGTATTTATAGTAGTTCATTACAAAACCAAACAGGAATACGTCTGCAAACTCATGGTTCAATTCTGTTTTGAGGTTAAATACACTTGAATTCCCATTGTCGTATACCGTTGACTGGCTGTATAGTTTGGTCGAATCGCTTACATAAAACAACATGTTTTGCATATTGGCAAGTGAGGCATGAATGTTAAAGGATGTTTGAGGACTGATAATTCCTTTAAATCCACCGTATAATTCAAACTTATTGATGGTATTATCCAATGATAGGGAGCGGATAAACGGATTCTCAGAGGCAATGCTTCTAAAGGTATTGCGTTGAACATTTCCGGTAATACCAACATAAGCCGTTAAACTGTTTTTGATAATTCCATAACCAGCTTCCGCCACCGGGAAAAAGTGAAACGTGGTACCGCTTGTATCGCCAAAAAAGGTTGAGTTAAACCCTAAGTTGATATACAATGCATTCATGTTTAAACGGTAGCGTGGGTTAATGTCCACATAATTTCTGTTGTAGTCGAGTGTTGGGGTTTTGAGCGAAATGATTTCAACCCCCATTTTCACATCCAGTGGATTTCCGGATATCCGTTTTCCAAAAATGCCGTATACTTTAAAATTATCTTCCGACACATCAGCCTGGGTGCTGGTGAAAAAACGGTAGTAGTTGCCTTCCATTCTATAACTCAGTTTAGAAGTATCCTTTAGGATATTTTGATAAGCTACTTTTGCATCAATAGTTTGAAATTTATTCTGGATATCATCTTCCGAAATGGCCGTTCCTTCACGTTTTACGCCATATAAATTAACCGCATTGCGGTAGTAATACACATCACTGCTCAAAATTCCTTTGGGCAAAAAACGTTTGCCAAAAGCGTATAACGTATTGTTGCTGAATGAGCGGTCGCCATCAGGATTTGAAGAGAGGTGTTTGAAAAACAAACCCGCTTCTACATTCTTGTTGCGGCCCGACATCAAATACGTTTCGAAAAGGGGAGTATTGTAATTGCCGTATCCCAAACGCGTGTAGTTGTTTTTGAGTTTTGGCAACAATGAAGTTCCTAATGAGAGCGGTTTAATGGTATACAATGTAGGGTTTCCATCCATTCTTTTTTCAGGGATAGAGTATGCTATTTTTGGGGTTTGGGTAACCGGAATTTCAGGGTTAGGATTGCTTTGGATTTTGATGCTTTCGCTGAGAATGGGTTTAAATGCTTTTACCACATCTACCACATCGGTGCGCAGCGAATCCTGAGCAAATGAATGCATTGCGCTTGCCAGCAGCAAAGCACATATTCCTGTTTTAACTAATATCGGTTGCAATTTGGTTGTCATGTTTCGGGTGCATTAATTGGGTTGAACTTCCTTTTCGGTTGGCGTTGTCGGAGCGGGTTTCAGTTTCTCTTCTACCTCCATTATCTGCTTCATTTTTTCAATGGCCGCGGGCTTAATCATATCATTTGGTTCGTAGTTTTCAATAATACTTTGCAAGGTTGCCTTGGCTTGAAAATAATCCTTTTCAACAAGGTAAATATCAGCCAGCAACAAAAATCCTTTGGCGGTCCAAAAATCATATGAACTAAAATTGTCACTCAGTTCAAAAATGGTTTTCTTCGATTTTTTATAATCCTTTTTCTGGTACTGGATCATGGCAATCTGATATTTCGATTCGGCAGCCAGGATATTTTTGGTTTCTTTTAGTACAAAACTGTATTCGGTAAATGCTGAATCTGTTTTGTTTTCGGCATTGTAATACCTGGCTAAGGCCATGTGCGCCTCCACAATTCCTTCCTTTTGGCCCAAGCCTGAATTGAGGTATTTGGTAGCTGCTGTTGCCGATTTGTTAATTGGGTCAGCAGTTGATTGCATTACACAGCGAAGCTGTCCAAGAAGTGCTATGGCCATATTGTCTTTGGTGCTCGCAATGCGTTCAAGCGAACTGTAGTAGGTATAAGCTTTTTCGTAATCCTTTTTTAAATAGTACAATACGGCACACTGGCGGGTACTTTTTTCTGTAAAATCATTTCGGTTGTATGCTGCTACATATTCATAACATACCAAAGCCGCATCATAGTTTTTACCTTTAAAATCGCATTCGGCTTTGTAGTAATTTGCTTTCAGGATAAAAAAACCACCCGGGTATTTGGTAATGTAATTTCCAAACGATTTGGCAGCCTTTTCGCAATCACCATTTTTGTAACTGTTAAATGCCGATTCGTACGAAATGGAATCCTGATAAGAAGGGGAGAGGGTTACATTAGGCAATACCTTTACAAACTCCAGGTAGGCTTCACTTTCTCCTTTGGTAACAAAAATATTTTTAACAATAACCAATGCATTGCGTGCTTCATCGCTGGTGTTAAAAGTAGTGATCAATATTTTAAAGGCATCCAAGGCAAGATCGTCTTTGCTTGAGTTGTAATAACACAAGCCTTTATTGAGCATTGCTTTGCGGATATAGATGCTGCGCGGATAATTATCAATGATATTTTGGAATCCCTGAAGCGCTTCTGTATAATTTCCGGTTTGCAGCTGTACGTTGGCTACCTCAAAAATAGCATCATCAATATAGGTCGATTTCGGGTATGATTTAATGAGTTCGTTCAGCGTATTTATTTTGCGTTCATACTTGTTTTCCACCCCTAAAATCATGGCTTGCTGATACAAGGCATAATCTATTCCGTTTAATTTTTTCAATATGA
>CALRRW020000196.1:0-4261 GCA_943370695.1 Comamonas sp. lk
CCAGGAACTGCACATAATGCGGAGAACCCGTATTGAGCACAAAGGTACTTTGGTTGCGTTGTTCCGCTCCCGTTACCGGTTTCATTTTGAGTTTAATCCACCTGCTGTTGTTTTCTTCGGGATGGATAACCGCATCGTGCGGACCATCAATGGCCATAAATTTGATGGTGTCGGGCGACAATCCCAGTTGTGCCGCAAATGCTGCAAAACACCTTCCCCCGTTTCCACACATGCTGCTTTCATTGCCATCAGCATTAAAATACTTCATATACAATCCCATTTCGGCATGAGGTTGCACCAAAATTAAACCATCGGCTCCAATGCCAAATCGCCTGTCGCACAAATGCGCAATGAGCTGCTGGTTGTGAACAGGGAAATACAACTCTCGATCATCTATCATGATAAAATCGTTGCCTGTTCCCTGGTATTTAAAAAAGGGGATTCTCAAAATGACGTAAAATTAGGTTGTTCTATAAGTTCAATTTCTACAGCAGGAAGGATGGCCACAAGCTGGTTGTTCTTTTTGTAAATGTATACCGGGGTTCCAAAAGGAACACCATACAGGATAAGTTTGTTTTGGGCAAACAGGTACCCGCTGTAATGCACGGGCGACTGCCAGAATTCCACCAGCACTTTGGTTGTTTTGTTTTTGGCTGTTTGCGCATGCACCAGCACATTCACCGAATCAATATAACTTGAATCCGTTTGAGGTGTGATGGAGCGCAACTGTTCAATCAGGTTAATGTCCAGCACCGCGATAAACGTATCCGATAAAAACTGGTCCGATGCCAGCCGTTCTTCCCCATCCACCGAGGGTTCCAGCCGCGCAATGGGATTGGAATCCACCACCAGGGCTGTTTGGGTTTCCCCAGTATCTGTTTTTACATCAGCAGGTGGTATGGATTTTTTGTCTTTTTCCCAGTTCAAAAAAGGGATATACCGGATAAAAATATTTTTGGGTTTGGCGGTATCCACGGTTTGCAAATGATTGTCGCGGTACACAAAATAATTAAACGTAAGCGCAATACCCGTAAGGGAAATAAGCAATAGGATCAACTTGTTAAACCGGTCGTCCTTGCGGATGAGGTTATGGTCCTCAATTAAATTTTGCAGCAATTCCTGCCGGTTCAGTTTGTAGTACTCAAACGCCATCCGCAGGGAAGCATCTGCTGACAATTTTTCATCAAATGCCATCCGTTCATCGGCAGGCATTTCATTGCGCAGGTATTTCTCAAAGTGATATTGGTGCTTTTCGTGTGGGTTCATTGGGCGGCAACAAAGTTCGGTATTTTGCTGAACGGTAAAATAATAATTATCAACGGTTCGTTTGATGCAAAGTAAATAAAACATGTTGATACCATCACATGTTATTACATTTGGAATAAAATTTGTTAACTCGGAAACGTTTTAAATCTATCACGTACTTATGAAGAAATACTTAGGATTATTAACCGTAGCGAGCCTTGGAGGCCTTATCGCTGTTGGTGTTACAAAACTAATTGACCACGAAAAATCATCTACCATTTTTACCGAAAATGTTGCGGCCCGTTATGCAAGCTTGTCAGATATTGGCAGCCGACCCGACTTCGTGGAAGTAGCCGATTTGGTTACCCCAACCGTGGTGCATATTTTAACCACTGCCGAAGCCAGCCAGCAACAGGAAGAAATGGACTTTTTTGGATTCCAAATGCCCAATATGCCGCGCAGTGGTTCGGGTTCGGGCGTTATCATTTCGCAGGACGGATACATTGTAACCAATAACCACGTAATAGACGGAGCTACCAAAATTAAAGTGGTGCTCAACGACAAGCGTGAATTTGATGCCGAATTATTGGGCAAAGACCCCAATACCGATATGGCATTGTTGCGCATTGACGAAAAAAACTTACCATTTGCCATGGTGGGCAATTCAGACGAAGTAAAGGTAGGGCAATGGGTATTGGCCGTGGGCAATCCTTTTAATTTAACCTCTACCGTTACAGCAGGTATTGTGAGCGCCAAAGGCCGTAACCTCAATTTGTTAAAAGACCCGCGCAAACCCGAGTCGCAATATTCCATTGAATCGTTTATCCAAACCGATGCTGCGGTGAATCCCGGCAACAGCGGGGGTGCCTTGGTAACAGCCGATGGCAAATTAATCGGAATCAACACGGCTATTGCTTCGCAAAACGGACAATACGCAGGGTATGCATTTGCCGTACCCAGCAATTTGATGAAAAAAATTATTGACGATTTGTTAAAATACGGTGAAGTGCAACGCGGATTTTTGGGTGTGAGCATCCAGGATATCAACGGAACATTGGCCGATAAAGAAGGATTACGCGAAGTAAGGGGCGTATTTGTGGCCAAGGTAAACGCAAACAGCGCTGCCGAAGATGCAGGGATTAAAGACAAAGATGTGATTGTGAAAATAGGAGAGGTGTTGGTGAACTCAAGCTCCGAATTGCAGGAACAAATCGGCAAACGCAACCCGGGCGATAAAATCATGGTAACCGTTTCCCGCGAAGGAAAAGAGAAATTGTTTGAGGTCATCCTCAAAAACAAAGAAGGCAAAATCGGCATCATCAAATCGGAGCGCGTGGAGAACGATAAAGTGCTGAACAGCGAGTTCGAAAGCATTACCCGCGATGAACGCCTCAAACTGAAAATAGCCAACGGTGTGCGCCTCAAAAAAGCAGATGAAAAAATTGTGATCAAAAAAGCAGGAGTACCCAATGGCTTCATCATTGTGAGCATTGATAAAAAACCCGTGTACACACCCAGCGATGTAAAAAGAGCCTTAACCGATAAAAAAGGCGGTGTGCTCTTGGAAGGCGTAAACCCTGATGGCTCGAAAGGGTATTATGGTTTTGGATTGGAAGATAAATAGGAAACGAATTTAAATAGCGTTAAAACGGCTGCCTGAGAAGGTGGCCGTTTTTGGTTTTAGAAATTAGTGTTATATTTATTGAAATGGATACGCCACAACAGCGCGCCTATAAATAAGTTGGCCGCAATACAGTGATATTTATCTAATTAAATAATTCAAGCAATTTCATATATTTGGACAAATATTCTTTATGAAAAATAGAAGAAGACGTACAACAAGCAGAGAAAAGACTCACCACAGTCCATTCTCTTCTAAGGAGTATTTCTGGTTAATTGAATCGGCTAAAATTGCTTCGGCTAAGGCGGTTAGAGTGTCCACAGCAATGGGGATTACAATAAAAGTAATAAAGAGAAATTCAATTATTGCAATTAATCCTGACAAATCTGAAAATGTACTGAGAACGATTTCAAAATCGAAAATTGATACATCTTCCCTAAAAAAAGGGACAATCTTAGAAAGAAAGTAATATGCCCAGGGCGAGATTGAGAATCTTTGCAGGACCAAATGGTTCAGGAAAAAGTACTTTATTTGAATCCTTTTCAAAGAAGTATAACGCAGGTGTTTTCTTGAACGCAGACATACTTGAGAATGAACTTGCAACAAAAGGGTATATTGATTTGAATGAGTTCAATTTGAATCTTACACAAAGTGATTTAGACAATTTTTTAAAAACAGATCGAGCACAATCTTTATTACTAAAGTCAGCCGAAGCTAATAACAAAATTGACATTTCCCTCAGAGAAAACATCATAGTAGATATTCAAAAAGAAACACACAGTTACGAAGGTGCTCTGATTAGTTTGTTTTTAAGATATCATCTCCAAGAAAATAAGTTAGACTTTTGCTTTGAGACAGTAATGAGTCACCCATCGAAAATAGAAGAGGTGAGAGAAGCAAAGGAAAAGGGGTACAAAACATACTTATATTTTATTTGCATTGATGACCCTGAGGTTAACATATCTCGGGTTCAAAACAGAGTTGACAAAGGCGGGCACTATGTTGCCCCCGAAAAAATTTCAAGTCGCTACTATAACACTTTGAAGAACCTCATTCACATGATTGAAAATGTTGACAAATGTTATTTGTTTGACAATTCTAGCGATGAGGGATTTAAATTAGTTGCGAATATTCAGGAAAATCAACTAAAAATTGAAATAGAACCAAGTGAATTGCCCAATTGGTTTAAGGAATATGTTCTTAAATATTACCTATAAAGAAATAACTAAGCAAGTGCTAAACCGTTAACGAAGTATTCGAAATAATTCATTATCGAAACGAATTAATAGGAGCATAAATAAGATTAAATAGCGTTAAAACGGCTGCCTGAGAAGGTGGCCGTTTTTGTTTTTGGGGGATTCTGTTATCTTCACGTTTGATTAAACGTTATACAGC
>CALRRW020000197.1:0-4257 GCA_943370695.1 Comamonas sp. lk
CACCGATATTAAAACACCTGAATTGGGTGGAACAATAACGGCTGTATTGGACGGAACGGAAGGTCAAAAAATGTTGGATAATTTAACCATCGATAAATTTGGTCATGTGCTTTTGGTGGAAGATGTTGGAGGAAATGTTCATATCGGTAAAACATGGCAATACACCATTGCAACAGATCAGTTGGTACAAATTGCGTCTCATGATTCTTCACGTTTCATCAGTGGCCGTGAAAATTTCTTAACACAGGACGAAGAAGCTTCGGGTATATTGGATGTTCAGGATATCCTTGGTGCTGGTAACTTCTTAGTTGTTGATCAAGCGCATTATTCGCTGCCAGGCGAATTGGTTGAAGGTGGACAGTTGTTAAAATTGTTTAACCCTGCTACTGCAACTGGTATTGCTTTAAAAACAATAGCACAAGCCCGTGCAACAACAGACAGTGTAAAAGTAAGAGGAATTGTAACACGTGCATGGGGCCGTTTTATCTACATTCAGGACTCGACCGGAGCAATCGGTGTGCGCCAATCAAGTGGAGCAATGGTTGATTCAATCGTGAGTGGTGGTATTAAAGAAGGTGATTTAGTAGAGGTAGTTGGTGGCAGAGGAGAGTTTAACAACTATTCACAAATTGCTATTGCTACTGGTGCATTTAAAGAAAACAGCAGGGTAACTGTATTGGCAAGAAACCAAGCATTGCCAGCTGCAAAACTCGTAACCTTAAAGCAACTCAACCAGGGTGGCGAACAATACGAAAGTCAATTGGTGCGTGTTGTTAATTTAAGAACAGCAGTAACCGGAAACTTTGCGGCCAGTTCAAACAATACCGTATGGGATGGAACAACTCAAGGTGATACCCTATTATTGCGTGTAATTGCAGCAGCAGATACGGAGATAGATGATGCACCAGGTTTGGCTGTACCAAAAGGACCCTTTACATTCGAAGGAACATTGATTCAATTCTGCGCATCGCCAACAAGTGGTTGTACGTTGGGTTATCAATTGCAAGGTGTTCGCAAATATGAAATCACACCTCAGTTGAGTGCTGTGAGTTTAATAACCCCTGCAACAAACACACGCATTGTAACCAAGGTATCAAACACAACACCGGTAAACTTTAGCTGGACCAAAACTGGTAATGCAACATCTTACAAATTGTTCTTAACTAATGCAGCTGGTACATTTACCAACTCATGGTTACAATCAACTACCACAGATAGCACATTCACTTATTTATACAACGAGTTTGATACACTTGCTGCTAAAAAGGGTGTTGCAAAAGGTGATTCAGTATTGTTAAAATGGACAGTATATGCATACTTAGGTGCCGATTCGATGATGGCAGCACAAACAAACAATTTATTAGTTGTGCGTGAAGCTGATCCTCTCCCTGTATTGCTTGGGGCATTTAACCTTGTAGCTCCTGCAAACAATGTAAGGATTGAAGTTGAACAAAACTCAACAACGCCAATCAATATCAGTTGGACCAAATCGGCAAATGCAACAAACTACAAGTGGTTTGCTGATACTGCAAACGGAAACTTCAGCAATCCATGGATGGTTTTAGCTTCAAATGTAAATGGTACAGATACTGCGCTCACCTTAACTGCAGGTGCAATTGATAATTTACTCTCATCAAAATCAATTGCTGAAGGGGATTCTGTTAATTTGATCTGGACAGTGCGTTCATACAAAACAGGTGATTCATTGCAAGCTTCACAAATCTTTACCATCAAAGCAGTACGCTTCCAATCGGTAGGATTAAACGAAACTGCATTAAATGCTTTGGTGAAATTGTATCCTAATCCAACCAAAGAAAACACGATACTTTCAATGCAATTAAACACAACTGAAGAAGTGAATATCTCCATTGTGGACATGCAAGGAAAAACAGTAACAACCCTAAGAGAAAAAGGAGCCGGAAATGTAAATCAAGAAATTGAATTGCCAACGGCACCACTTCAAAACGGAATGTACTTTGTACGTGTAACTGTTGGTGAAAAAGCAACTCAAGTAAAACTTGTGGTGATGCACTAATTAGGGTTAACACAATATCATAACATTAAACGGGAAGAAGCCTCACAAAAGGCTTCTCCCGTTTTTTACATTTAACACCTTTCTCATTATACTGCTATGACTCCGAAAATTACTTTACTATTTTTCACCGTACTCGCTGCAATGGTTACGTTTTCGTTCCGCCAAAATGAAAGCCAGAACAGTTACGAATTATATTACCGGCAGCAACTACAAAAATTTGAATCGGCTGAAACGGACTTATTATCGGCAATAAAGCAAAGTCATTTAGAAAAGAGTGCAGACAAACAGTATATTCAACACTCCCTGCAAAACACCCGCAATACATTAAAAGGAATGGATTTTTGGTTTCGGTATCTTGACCCGCTTTCACACAAAAAGCTCAATGGTCCGCTACCGGTAGAGTGGGAAACAGAGGTTTTTGAAAAGTTTGAAAAACCATACAGGCGCGAAGGGGCGGGACTTACTTTAGCTCATCAATATCTGGAAGAAGCAGAACTT
The DNA here is from genome assembly GCA_943370695.1 of Comamonas sp. lk. Lineage (GTDB taxonomy): Bacteria > Bacteroidota > Bacteroidia > UKL13-3 > UKL13-3 > UKL13-3. The sequence continues at coordinate 2,534 of CALRRW020000197.1, forward strand.
AACAAAGACACCCTCACCCATCTTATTCAACAAAGTATAGTAGCTTTGCAATCTTATAAGCACGATTCGATTACAACCGAACTCACAAGCTACCACCACTTCTATTTGTGCAACAGGTTGTATTTACTAAACCTGGCAACCATTTACACAACAGGTTTTGAATGCCCCGACACTAAACAAATTATACCTGAACTAAGGTTGTTGCTTACCGAAACGAATACTATTTACCATGCATTTAACAAGAGTTATCCGGCAACAGCACTTACTCATCAATATAGCACGCTTTACAATAACACCATACAATTTGTAAACAAGCAACCCGATAACTATGAACAGTTTGATCATTACACCCTTCTACGTGATTATATCAATCCTCTGTATGCATTGAATCAACAGATGATTTTGGTTTATAAAGTGCATAGCAAAAGTTTGGTTGATTATGCATTGAACAAACAAGCATCCTCTATTTTTTCGAAATCATTATACTTCGCCCAAAACCCCAAAGGGATTTTTCACAGGGTACAGGATGAAGCAGGATTAGCAGAGATGGACAGGCTCGGAAAACTTTTGTTCTTCGACCCTCTTTTATCGGGTAATAATGAACGCAGTTGTGCTTCATGCCACAGTCCTTCGCAATTTTTCACGGATACAGTTACTGCAACTTCATTGGCATTTAATCATCAGGGATTTTTAGCTCGCAACACTCCTACCCTGCTCAATGCGCAATACAATCACCTGCTAATGGCAGATGGAAAACATTACACACTGCAATCGCAAACCAAAGGCGTAATTAGCAATACCGAAGAAATGGATTGTGCCGAAAAAGAAATGATTCAAAAAATAGGGAGCTGCAAAGAGTATCAAAAAGGATTTGAAAAACTCCTTCAATACACACCACAGGAACCAAAACTTACGGCCGATCATATTGCATCCGTTATCACTTTTTATTACAGCAAATTCAGCAAATACTCCGCACCTTTTGATGAGGCCATGAATCAAAAAGCATCCTTATCACAAGAGGTTCAAAAAGGATTCAACCTGTTTATGAGCAAGGCTCAATGTGGAACCTGCCATTTTGCACCGCAGTTTAATGGTGTAAAACCACCTTATATTGGTTCAGAGTTTGAGGTGCTGGGAGTGCCTGCCAATACAAATTATACCGCATTAAGCAAGGACAATGGTCGTTATACGATAAACCCTGCAACCGAAACATTAAACGCTTTTAGAACAGGAACAGTGCGCAATGCTGCATACACCAAACCATACATGCATAATGGGGTATTTACCACACTGGAACAAGTCATCGACTTTTATGATGCGGGTGGAGGGGCAGGCAGGGGTTTAATGGTCTCCAACCAAACCTTGTCATCCGACTCTCTGCATTTAACCGTAGATGAAAAAAAATACTTACTCGCCTTTATCCAATCGTTAAATGAACCGATACCTGTTGAACTACCACCAACTTATTTGCCGCTTTCACGAAACAAAGAATTGAACACCCGAAAAATTGGTGGTACTTATTAATTGGTTATGAAAAAAAATACCATCATCCTTTTTACCTTATTGTGCATTGTTATTGTTGCTTGCAGCACGCCAAAAAAAGCAGTCTATATTTTCCCTGCAGAAATGGGAATGCCTGTGCAAGCGGAGTACACCAAAATATGCGACAAAGGAAAAATACTATACGACCTGAGTTGCGCGCGATGCCATACAACCACCAAAAG
>CALRRW020000198.1:0-4256 GCA_943370695.1 Comamonas sp. lk
TAAGTTAACTGCAGTTTAGGAATTTTTTTGCAAAAATCTAATTTTTGTCCTCCTTTTAGTTGGAAGCCACTTTTTCAAATCAACAAATTCATTGAATAATTAACTACTTTTTCAAAATGAATAAATTGCGCCTTCGTGTCAGTAAAAAATCTTTTAATGAGGGTGTAAAAACCCTGAATAGAACAGCCAGTATGCTGTTATTGATTAGTTTGACTTTTACGTTACCTGCATATTCTTATAGCATCAAAGGAAACATTAAGAATGTAGAAAAATACTGGTATCCCAAGGTATATTTAGCAGCCATCCCGGAACTGGATGAAATGTACACGGCCTCTTATCTCAATATCCTACAATCGGCAACAGTGGATTCGCTTGGAAACTTTGAACTTTCAGGAAATGACTTGCCAGATGACATTCTTTTTTACCGATTATATGTAACACCAAATGAGCTTATAAACAGCCAAATTTCTACAGGTGTAAAACGTAATTATATACTATTGGCAATTCACAATCAAAGTAAAATATGGGTCTCTACTCCTGATTTTTGTGCTCCTTATTTTGATTACACTATTGGAGGATCCCCCGAAAACAGCGCAATTCAATTGATTCAACACCGGCTTGATAATTTTCAGCAACACTATACCGATTCGGCAGGCACTGTTAAAAAGGAGTTTCTAGAGCAACGGCTTATTCAAGACTTAATCGCTTTTTCAGATACTTCGGCATTCCTTCATGCTGCTTTGTTTGCCTTGCTGGAAACAGACCTAAACATCCATTTTGATGAACTTCGGCAGCAATACGAGATGTTTGCAGAAAAGTACGCAACTGCATTCCCAAAGAGTGTTTATACAAAGCAGATACAGGAAAAACTATTGATACTCTCCCTCAAAGAAGACGTACAAAATGGCCGCACAAATTTACGGTACATTTATATTCTACTGGCGGTTTTAGCAGTTTCGGCTGCCGGTAATATATACCTGCTTACACGCAAAAAAGAAACCAAATCGCCTTCCTTAGCAGAAAACAGTGAGGTTAAAGCCCAACAGCTAATTAAAGAACTTACAATCAAAGAACGTGAAATTTTATTGTTGATTGATCAGGGATTATCGAATAAAGAAATTGCCGATAAATTAAACGTAGAGGTGAGTACCATCAAAACGCACGTAAGCAAGATTTACCAAAAGGTAAATATCAAAAACAGGAAAGAAGTGAGGGAAATCGCCAAACATCACAGTTAACAAAGCCTTTTCTACACCTATTATCCATCTAAAACACATCCATTTTCCTACCTTAAATCACCTTATTCCAGGCGTTTTTTGACACAAAAAAATCTATGTCAAAAAACTTCTTGTTTGTATGGCTCCTCGTTTGTTCGATGAACGTTACTTCCCAATCATTGGTAGGAAAAAAAACACCCTCGCTGAATGAACTTGTGTGGGTGCAACAACCCCAATCCCTAGTATCCTTTCGTCCGAAATTTATTGTCATTGAATGCTGGGCAACATGGTGTAGTCCATGCCTTGCCAATATTCACCATCTGAATGAACTCTCAGAAAGTCTTAGGAGCAAGGAGGTAGCCTTTCTTTCCATTACGGATGAAGAGCCTTCCAAAATTGAGCGTTTCTTACAAAAGAGAAAAATGAGCGGCTGGGTCGCCTGTGATACTTCAAAAGCCTTTTTTCGGTCGCTGAATGTTCAATCCTTACCCCGCACATTCATTCTGAATGAAGAGGGTATTATTTGTTTTGATGGACGTCCTGAGGATCTCTCTGCCGAAAAAATACTTTCCGCAAATCCTTTTATACAACTTGATATCCCTTCTGCAACATGCCCCAAAACAGGAAGTTGGGGACCCGGTGTAGATCCTGCATTTACTGCTCACTTTGGTGTAGAACATGGTCTTTTTCCTCATCAGCAAACCATTCGCAAAAGCATTGGCATCAATGGACGTGGTTATACATTCAAGGAACATTTTTCAGGTATAACACTCCTTAATCAATCTTTATCCGATGTGATTGCTTTTTGTAACGATTTTCAAAGCTCCAAACGGGTACTGAATATATCAACCGTAAACGACACGCTAAAATGGGATTTAATCTTCTCCGAAAACAAACACATTCCTTCAGAAAAAATGATGGAGCAAATTATCCAGGTTGCATCGGAAACATTTACTGTAAAAATTCTTGACACTGCTGTCAATAGGAGTATCAAAGTACCTTTTTATGTAACAAAAGATGCTTTGTTAAACGAAAAAGATATCGATTTTTCGGCCCCTGAGACCCAAACATACAAATCCCTTACAGAAATTTACAGCATGATAGAAACACGCGGAAACGTTATCGTGAATAGCTCTGCTTTCGATTCCGCGTTATATCTTGATGTATTTGACATCTTTTACGCCTACCCTACTATAACGGCTCAGGAACTGGAGCAATGGCTGCTTGCCAAAGGCATTCGTTTTCAGGAAGAGCAGAGACTTGTTCAGTTAAAGTGTATCTCCGATAAATAATACGATAATGACAGATTCCATTACCATACGTAAAGCATCAATTGCTGATGTTAAAAAACTCTCGATTCTTTTTAAGCAGGTATATATTCAAACCTATGGCAAAGAAGGGGTATCTGATGAGTTTGCCAATTTTATTACCGTACAATTTTCAGAAATCCGACTGCAGGAAATTATCACACAGTATCCTGACAACATGATAGTTGCTGAATACAGAAACAACCTGGTTGGCGTTGCCGAAATAAACCTGGATAAACAATGCCCCCTTGATTGGGTATCGGCACCCGAACTGAATAAATTGTATGTATTGGAATGGTTTTGCGGAAAAAACATAGGTGCCAAACTTTTAAACGAAATAGAAAAGTACTTGCGAGAAGCCGGCTACAAAGAAATATGGTTGTGGGTGTTACACACAAACCTCAGGGCCATTCATTTTTACAAAAAGTGTCGCTATGTTCCTATTGGTGGAGCCTCCTTTCAAATGGAAGTAAACAGTTATTATAATATTGTTATGCTAAAAAACATTTGCAACCCTTAAAAACACTTTCAGCCGGGAGCGTCTATCTCCATTTTCAGACACTGTGTTCCGAATTGTGAAATAAAAATCCATAAATTATTGCGTTCCTGTTAAATTATTGCCTTTTATTTGCCCACGAATTAACATAAACACAACAGTGGAATTACCTAAAGGAAAACTAATATCTGTAGGCGGTGCAGAAGATAAAGGGACAGATTTAGAACAAGGATTTATCGAGCGCAATCGTTTGAATTTTTTTGAAATTGGCATACTTGCCCGTCTTGTAGAAGAAGTAGGAGGCATTGACAAACGTATTGAAGTAATCACCACAGCGTCTTCTATCCCCACAGAAGTGGGCGCAAATTATTTGGATGCATTTGGCAAAATTGGGTGTACCAATGTGGGTGTTATTGATATCCGCAAACGTGAAGATGTGTTTAACGATGAATTTATCGAACGTGTAAAAGCTGCAGATGGAGTGATGTTTAGCGGAGGTGATCAGTTGCGCTTAACAAGCATTTTTGGTGGAAGCGAAATATACAACACGCTTCATGACCGATACATGAACGAAGACGGTTTTGTGATTGCAGGAACAAGTGCGGGTGCAATGGCCATGAGCAATACCATGATTTACCAGGGAAAAAGTGAACTGGCGCATCTTAAAGGAGAGGTAAAAATTACAACCGGTTTAGCCTTTATTGGCAACGTAATTATCGATTCACATTTTGATAAACGCGGACGTTTTAACCGTCTTGCACAAGCCGTGGCAAGCAATCCGCAATGTACCGGAATAGGTTTGGGAGAAGATACCGGGGTAATTGTTACTGCCGGAAATAATTTAGAAGTAGTGGGAAGTGGTGCCGTAGTTATTGTAGATGGAAAAGATATCCGCCACAGTAATATTACTGATGTAGGCATGGGAGAACCTATTGCTGTTGAAAATTTACGCGTGAATATTTTGGTGCGCGGTAACCGATACTTGTTAAAGGAAAGGCAATTTATTGCAAGCGAAGTGTTAACCGCTTAAAACTATACAATTGTTAAAAAGAAAAACCTGCTTCAATTAGTTGAAGCAGGTTTTTCTTTTTAATCTTCATAAATTCTCACTTCAAGGGTCCCATCATCCTTTTGCCAGGCCCTGTACATACCTTCACTGTTGAATGGCAGTTCAATATTTCCTTTGGTATCAATGGCTATCAGCCCTCCTTCACCTCCAAATTTGACCAACTTATC
>CALRRW020000199.1:0-4254 GCA_943370695.1 Comamonas sp. lk
GAATAATTCTCAGTAACGAAGCCTAGGGAACTCAGATTACATTTATAATTTGCCTACTTTTCCCTTTGCCTACTTCTTCTTGCTGTAATCCCCGTTTTTCCAGGCGCTAAAAAACTGGCTCCAGGCTATAGGATCGAACAAACGTTGAGGCGGTAACTGGCCCTGATAATAATATTGGTAGGCTTGTGCCTGTTGGTTGTAGAGTTGGTTTTCGTTGGCATCCATACCCATTCCGGCACTTACTCCCTGCAATGTTTTGGCCCTTAAGTTTCCGCTGGCCCTCGAAAAGTACTCATCAGGAATATTGGCTTTTACAAAATAGTAGTTAAACTCTTCTGCTGTGGGGCCTGGTCTGATGACGGTTTCCGGTAAATAAACAGTGTCCTCTTTCATGGGTTGAATGACCGAAAATTTGGAAGCCTTAAGGTCTTTCGGAATCACATACTCAACAGTTTTCATTCCTATGGATGAGAAGATGATGGTGTCTGATTTACGCGCTACCACCGAGAAAAAACCCGAAGCATCTGTATAACTACCACGTTTGGTTCCTTTTAAACGGATGGAAACCAATGGCAATAATCGGGTACTATCGGCCGATACCACAACCCCTGCAAACTGAACAAGGTCGTTATCTTGTTGAGCAAAGGATTGTTGTGCAAATCCACTGATTAAAAGTAACAGGATATAAATATGTTTTTTCACAATAACATTCGATTAATAAAGTAGCCCTACAAAAATACACAATATAACAATCACTGGGTTAGGAATTTTGGTGGTAAGCAAAATGAGTAAAGTCCCCAATAATACCATCATATTCATTTCATTAACCTCCAGTGGCTGAAACAATAAATAAGCCGATGCAAATACCAATCCGGCTGACGTTGCATTGATTCCTTCAATGGCATTTTTAACAGGTGAAAAGTCCTTTATTTGGTCCCACATTGGGTAAATAAAGAAGATTAACAAAATACCCGGTAAAAAAATACCAATGGTGCCGATAGCACTCCCCAATATCATTCCCATCACTCCCCAGTCCTTTAACGCCATTGCCCCCGTAAATGTTGCGAAGCTAAATACCGGACCAGGTACAGCCTGCAAAATCCCTACACCGGCCAGGAATTCGTTGGAGGTTAAATAATGTTTAAATTCAACAAATTGGTTAAACATCATGGGTATGAGTACGTGGCCCCCGCCAAATACAATACTTCCGTAGCGATAGGTGTTTTCAAACAATAATATCGGTGTGCTTTTGGTTAAGGCACCCAATGTTGCAGCCAATAAAAAGATGCCCAGGAAAAAAGCAAAATTGCGCCACTGAATATTTTTGATGCGCTTTACATCATAATAATTAGAACGGTTCAGATAATTGGAAACCACGCCACCAATGATAAGCAACACCGGGAAAATATGTGGGGTATTAGAGAGAATAGCTGCGGCAGCGGCCATAATCATCAGCACCCAATGGTATGGCTGGGTTACAAAAAGTTTTTTTATTTTATAAGCAGCATACATGATAAACCCAACGGCCATGGGCTGTATGTATTTTAAGAAGGTAAGTTTGGGGTTATCTAAATGGAATGTGTAAAACAAAATAGCTATCGAACCCATAATCACCGTTGCAGGCAGTACCCAAACACCTAAGGTTAAAAACGCTAGTCCGGGTCCCCCCATTTTGTAGCCAATAGCAGTGATGGTTTGGGTTGAAGTAGGACCGGGCAACATATTACACAATGAGTTCAGCTCTTTGAGCTCGGCTTCGGTAAGGTAATTTCGTTTTTCCACCATCCTGCGGTGAATCATGGTGAAATGAATTTGCGGTCCCCCGAATGCACTCAAGGCAAGCGCCAGCACATCTAGTAAAAACACTAAATGCCTTCTTCTGCGTATTTGATGTGAGCTGAGATTTGACAAATCGAGACCAAATATAGGGCTTTGCCTTAATCCAGCAAATAGACTTTGATCGTACAACTGGTGCCCATATCGTGCAGGCACATATTTTGTTTGACAATAGTGAGGTAATATGCTGTTGCCGTTAATATAAAATCATCATGAAAACACATAAAGTCTACAATCAACATCCTGATAACAAGTCGAACCAATATAAACAAAACAAAACGGTTTTGTTTGCCACCCTGTTAGTCCTTTTTTCTGGCTTGAGTTCATGTGCGGCAATAGCAGGGATTTTTAAAGCCGGGATGGGTTTCGGTATTTTTATAGTAGTTGCAATCGTTGCTGCCATTGTTTTGTTTGCCGTAAGGGCGGGTAAGAAGTAGGGGAATGACCCAGCGCTCAAGATGTTGTGCATGATTCTCGTCACCTGAGTAATTTAATCCACGATTTTTTTTGAACGATTGTTTTTAAAAGAAACTAAATATGAATCAATCATTCAGGACTGTTTCCTGCAACATCAATGTAGCTCACTTGTAAGGGGTCAATATCCATTCTCATGATTATCCTACTAACAGAGGCATATTATTTGTCTTTGTACATGAAATAATCAACGCAACATGAAAACACAAATAACTATTTCTGCCAAGGGCAATAAACCTAAATCTAAACCATCAGCTGCCGCATACGGTGTGGAGCAATCAAAACTGATGAAATTGTTTGAAGATGAATTGAAAGACATTTACTGGGCCGAGAAAGCCTTAACCAAAGCCATTCCCAAGATGGTGAAAAATGCCACAAATGAGACTTTGGTTAAAGCATTAAAATCACACTTGATCGAAACGGAAGGACATGTTCAAAAAGTGGAAAAAGTATTTGCGGTAATCGGCAAAAAAGCACAGGCAAAAAAATGTGAAGCCATGGACGGTTTGATTAAGGAGGCGAAAGAAATTATGGAATCATCGGATAAAGGAGCAATGTGTGATGCAGGAATAATTTCAGCCGGGCAAAAAGTAGAACATTATGAAATAGCCTCATACGGAACATTAAAAACATTTGCCCGGATACTCGGTCACACAAAGGCTGTTGAAATTCTGGAGAAAATACTTGGTGAGGAAAAAGGTGCTGATCAAACATTGACAGAGATAGCGGAACGTATCATCAATATTCAGGCTGCAGCAGAATCGGAATAAAAACCTGATGCAGCATTATCAAATAATAGCTGAGCATTTCACCTCAACCTGTTTATAACCGAAGAGTATGGCTAAGAAAAAAATGTCATCGCTGACCAAACAATGATAAGTTGATGCTCATTTAAACGATTCATATTATGAAAACAATCCTGCTTCTTCTATGCGCTGCTGCACTATTTTCATCCTGCAGTTCGGAACGTGTTCCTGCGACCCGCACATCAAACGATGATACTATATACCTGATTGATACTTTACAGGATTATAAAACGGATACCATCATCAAATAGGTTTAAAAGGGTTATTTGATAACACACTTAATAATGAAGTATGCAGATTAAAAATAAACTGAAAGACTTGTGGCAGGTGGTTCGTAAGACGGTTGCAGCATGGTGGGAAGCTGACCCTTTTCGCCAAAGTTCTGTGATTGCGTATTATGCTATATTTTCAATCCCCGCATTGCTGGTTATTATCATCACCATTGCAGGTTGGGTGTTCGGACAGGAAGCCATTCAAGGCCAGGTATCCAATCAGATACAAGGGACTCTTGGTGCCGATACAGCAAAGGATATAGAAGAAATGAGTGGAAGGGTGGGGGCACGAAAAAGTTCAATATGGGCCGCCTGCATCAGCATTGTTACACTAATCCTGGGAGCTACCGGTGTTTTTACACAAATGCAAACCTCCCTCAACCAAATTTGGGAAGTAAAGGCGGAGCCTAAAAAAGCATGGCTAAAAACGCTTAAAGACAGGCTGTTTTCATTTGGTCTCATTATCTCTATTGCCTTTTTGTTACTGATATCCCTAGTGGTTTCTTCGCTCTTGTCGGCACTTGGCGACTGGATGCATTCATACCTATCGGAATTTGTACGGGTTATCTTTCAACTGCTTAATTTTATCATATCGTTGGGTGTGATTTCAGTACTGTTTGCGTTAATGTTTAAAATTTTGCCTGATGCAAAAATCAAGTGGAGGGATATCTGGATTGGAGCCATTGCAACTTCCTTGTTGTTTACGATTGGCAAAACAGCCCTTGGTTTTTATTTCGGACACGCAGAGCCTGCATCGGCATATGGTGCTGCGGGCTCCATTGTACTCATCATGTTATGGGTATCCTATTCCTGCATGATTGTTTTTCTGGGTGCCGAATTTACCAAACAATATGCTACCCATCATG
>CALRRW020000200.1:0-4234 GCA_943370695.1 Comamonas sp. lk
CGCTGTAACCATTGGTGTATTTTTGTCCGCCAAAGGTTCTTAACGGAGTGCCTTTGTATTTACCTTCCTGTTCAATCATCCAGTCTTGTTTGTAAATGGTGGCTGAACTGTCGCGGTAACATATTTTTCCATAACAGCCTACGGTAAAATTGCTCATCATAATTTGGTCCAGCATATTCCATTCGTTGCGGTACGATAACGAACCTTGTTTTTGTTTTTTGAGATCATACATTGCATTGTATAATTCAGTAGCCGTTGTGAGCTCAGTTTTTGTTCCTTTGGCACCCAATACCTTTGCAATGCTTGAGTCAGTTGGTTCATCATTAAAATCGCCCATTATCACAATATGCTGTGCAGGGTTTGCTTTTACAATACTATCATAAACACTGCGCAATACCGTAGCTGCAACCCCTCGTTTACCGGCACTTTCAGCCTCGCCACCCACACGCGAAGGGAAGTGGTTCACCAAAAATACAATCGGTTCCTTGCTTTCTTTGGGTTGCAATTTTACCAGTAAAATATCACGTGTTTTAAAATGCGGATTATCATTCATCACTACTTTATATGTAGCCGTTGACATTAACTTAAATTTTTTCGACTGATAAAGTAAAGCGTTATCAATGCTGCGGTCATCGGGTGACTCGAAATGCACAAAGGCATATTTTTTCGATTTGAGTTGTTCATCTTTAATAAGGTCCGTTAACACTGCATCGTTTTCCACTTCACACATGCCCAGTACATCAGCTCCTTTGGAGTCGTTCATGCTCGCAATTACCCGGGCCATATGGCTAATTTTGTTTTTGTACTTTTCCGTGTTCCATTGTTTTTTGTCGGTTGGCAAAAATTCGTTATCGTTTTTTTGCGGGTCGTCAATGGTATCAAACAAATTTTCTTGGTTGTAAAAACCCACCCACAGTGTTTTTTGGGCAAAGGATGAAGTGCAAAGCAGGAGTGAAGCTATGAAGGCAATAACGGTGTTTTTGGTCATGTGAGTCAGGTTAAAATCAGTGTCCGAAAATAACACAATTATTTTGTTTAAAGGGTAAGATTTGTTACCTAAACGTTAATCTTGTTTTATCGGATTTTCCATGGAATTTGGATACGGTAACGTTAGCCAAATCATGTCCCTGACTGAGGGGTATAGGTACTACAAAAAAGAAACCCGATTTCGAGTTAATCCCGTTAGGGATTTAATATTGTCAAGATACCATCGAGTCTGAGCCAAGTCCCTTTAGGGACGTTATGTTCTCAAGCGACTGTTGTATGTGTCATCCCTAACGGGATTTTGTTTTTTAGGTTTAGACTTTGTTAACCATATTATGTCCCTGACGGGACAGGCTTTGTTACCTATAATATGTCCCTGAGGGGAGAGTTATGTATAACACAAAAACGAAACTCGGTTCCGAGTTAATCCCGTTAGGGATTTAATATTGTCAAGATACCATCGAGTCTGAGCCAAGTCCCTTTAGGGACGATATGTTCTCAAGCGGCTGTTGTATGTGTCATTCTTAACGGGATTTTGTTTTTTAGGTTTAGACTTTGCATGGAAGCTTTCGTATTATTGTGTTACTATTTTTTACAATATGGCACACCTCAAACAAACCAATCCATTCATCGTTCCCACAACGGATGGAAAATTAATTGAAGAACATTATGGCCTGGCCAGCAGTGGCGATAGCGGATTTTCGGTTGCACATATGGTGGCTCCTCCGGGTTGGGGCGAACCTTTTCAAACACCGCAATTTGATGAGGTAACGATGGTGGTGAGTGGCCAAAAACAATTTGAAGTGGATGGTGAAACAGTGGTATTAACAGCGGGACAAAGTATCCTCATTCGCAAAGGAACACGTGTACGGTATTCCAATCCTTTTACCGAACCCTGTGAATACTGGAGTTGTTGTGTGCCTGCATTTTCTGTTGATACCGTTTACCGCGAAGGTTAACTTAATTGTGTTGGAACTTGCGGTGCAAAGGTTTGTGTTTGCGCGGGTAAAAATGCTGGTCGTTTAAGGTTTTGGAAATCACACTAATGGTTCCGTCTGTTTCCAGCATACAAAGTTCCACGTCACTGATGGATGCAATACCATGCTCGCGCACCACCGCATCCAGTTCCATTACGGTAATTTTTTCGTGCCGCAGGTTGTCTTCTTTGACTACTCCTTTGTATATCAGCAATACTGCTTGGCCCTCCACCATTTGTTTGATTTTTTTGTTGCGGTAGGTTATTTCTTTAAACACAAAATCCACTGCAAACAAAACAGCAGCGGCCAGTATTCCGCCTGCCAGGGAAACATCGGCACCCACCATTGCGTTTTGCACCGCATTGCTCACCAGCATAATCAGTACAAGGTCCACCACCGAAAGTTGGGAGAGTTCCTTTTTGCCCAGCAACCGTAGTGATACTAAAATGAAAGCATAAACGGCTAACGATCTTAATACAATTTCGAGGTAAGGATTCATGGGAATGGGTTATAAAAAAAGCAGGTAAAAATTACCTGCTTTTTGTGTTATATAAATATTTCGGGATCGTTGTTAGCTGCTTCATCTGCAGGAGGATTTTCCATGTCGGCAATTTTATTTTCCAACTGTTGGATGCTTGCTGAAGTTGCTTCTTTTTGTTGGTTGAGTTGATTGCTTAACTCTCTTTTAAGAGCAGAGATATCAACCAGCATGCGCGACTCTGACGATTGCAGGCTGTCTTTTAATTCCTGTTGCATTTTTTCGGTGCTCAGTGAAAGGCTCTTTTTAAGGATCTCTTCATTTTTGTGCAATACCGATTCAAGCGCACTCATACGTTTTTTAACAACTGATAACAATACCACCAATACCACTACCGATAAAGCCATGGCCACTCCAAACAACATCCATACGGTTTGTGAAAAGGCAGCTTGTTGTTCTTGAGCGGTGCTGAAATTGGCTTCGGTTTTTTTCTGGAATTCTTCCATCGAAAAACGGGTTTCTTTCAGTGAGTCGGCATTCATGGCAATTTGAAAACTGGCCGAACTTAAAATGGCCTGCACTTCCTGCATCTGGCTATCGAGTACAATAACTTTGGCAAATTTTCCATCTATACTGTTGCGTGCAGCATTGGCAGCACTTGTAGCGGCACTCACTTTCGATTTCAGTTCTTCCATCTGTGGCTCATAATCTTTTTTGAGTACATAGGGTGGTGGTCCTTTGGGAGCCACAGGGCGAGGGGCTGGTGTTACGGGTTTGTTTTTTTGCGCAAAACCGGATGAAACAACCATGCCGAGCAAACAAAGTAGAATGAGTATTTTTTTCATGTGACTATCAATTATGGCAGAAAGTTAGTAAGAAACCTGTTATTTTATGTAGTTGTGGATTGTTGGTGGAAAGAATGCAACTTGGGTAAGTACTTTTTAATCAGCACTAAAATGGGGTAAGCCCTTACCCAATAAGCTCTTTGGCAGCTTCCAGCACTTTGGGTGATGGATTGGCTCCATGCAACATGCGGGCAATTTCTTCCAGACGTTCGTTGTCGGTAAGTTGTTTAATATGGGTGAAGGTGCTGTTTTTGTCGCTGGTTTTGTGCACGAAAAAATGCGCATCCGCTTTCCCGGCAATTTGCGCCAAATGCGTAATGGCAATTACCTGGTGGTGTGCCGCATGTTTTTTCATTACCTGCGAAACCTTCAATGCTGCTTCTCCCGAAATACCCGTATCAATTTCATCAAATACAATACTTGGCAAAGCCACTTTATCCGATATCAGCGATTTGATGCAAAGCATTAACCTGCTCAACTCTCCACCCGATGCTACTTTGTTAATGGCTTGCAGGGCCTGGCCTTTATTGGCCGAAAACAACAGGCTGATATGGTCGGTTCCTGTTTCGGTAAAATCGGTAAGCAACCGATGCTCCACACCAATTCGCGCATCCGGCATTTCTACCTGCTTCAATAATTCGTGGATGTTTTTTTCAATCACCGGAATGGCTTTGGCTCTTTTGGCCGAAAGTTGGGTTGCCTGTTTGGTGAGCGATTCTTTTAATTGTGAAAGAGCATATTCTGCATCTAAAATATCGTTTTGCAAACTTCCGATGGCAGCCAGATTTTGTTCAAACTGTTGTTGCAGGGCCAGTAATTCTTCGTTGGTGGTTACACGGTGTTTTTTGTGCAAATCAAATAGCAATTGCAAACGCTCCTCTGTTTTGAGTAATGCCTCGGGATTGGATTGTGTTTTTTCAACAATGGTTTCCAGCTCGGCACTGATATCT
>CALRRW020000201.1:0-4215 GCA_943370695.1 Comamonas sp. lk
TACCACTACAGGTAGTGTAACCATGAGCAAAACAGCTTTAGCAGCAACCTTTACCGGAAATGTGAATGCAGGAGCGTTAACCATTAACGGAGTGGGTGGTACACTTAATTTGGGTACCGGATTAACCCATACTTTTTCGGGTACATGGACACGAACAAACGGAACGTTGGACTGCGGGAGCAGTACGATTAGCTTTAGTGCAGGTGGTGCGGTTATCTTAGGTTCGGGAGGTACTTTTACTCCAGGTACGGGTACTGTAAATTATTCAGGTGCGGCACAAACGGTGGGAGATCTTACATATAATAATCTTACCTTAAGTGGAAGCGGAGTAAAAACAACATCTTTATCGGTTACCGTCAATAAAATATTTTCACTGGAAGGTACCGCAACGGTATCTGCTCCATTTACCTATAGTGGAGATGCTACATTGCGGTATAACAAACCGGCTCCATATACTACCACCACAAATGAGTTTCCGGCAATTTTTTTAGGGCTGGGTGGTGTTGTGAATGCCGGTGCAGGAGCAATTACTTTTGATAATAATAAAACAATTGTTGCACCATTGGTAATCAATAGTGGTTGCCAGGTTAATCTTGGAAGTTTTACAGGCCACTCATCAAAGGGCCTTACGTTGGGAGGAGTTGTGCAGGCAGTTGGTTCCTATGGTGGAACAACATCGGCAGCCACAAATATCAATGCTACTTTTTTTGAAACGGCTACCGGACAAATTGCAGTTACCAATCCTTTAGCATCCTGGTTAGGTCTTACAACCAATTGGTCGGACCCGGCAAACTGGTCGGGTAATGAGGTTCCCAATTTCAGTTTGGATGTAACCATTAATAGCGGAACGCCTCAACAACCTACACTAACTGCAGATGCAGAAACGGGGGATTTAATTATCAACTCGGGTGCTACTTTAACATCGGCTGGTTTTCAAATAACTATCTATGGAGACTATACCCCAACCGGAACAGCAGTATTAGGTAATTCACCTATTGTATTAACAGGAATTTTTAACCAAAATATTGGAGCACTCACCACCACAGGAAATGTGAGCATGACCAAAACAGCAGCAACGGCAACCTTTACCGGAAACGTAAGTGCAGGAGCATTAATCTTAAACGGTACGGGTGGAACACTTAATCTGGGATTGGCGCGCACACATACTTTTACCGGAAACATTACACAAACTGCGGGTACATTAACGGGTAACACTTCCAATATCATACTTGCAGGAACTGCGGCACAAAGCATTGCGGGTTTTACAACTACCGGTACCATAACATCAACTAAAACGGGCGGAACAGCAACTTTTGCCGGAAATATAAATGCCGCTACCTTAACGGTAAACGGAACAGGTGGAACGGTTAATTTAGGCTCAGGTCTTACACATACCATTACAGGTAATACAGTTGTAACTCTGGGTACTTTAAATGGAGGCAGTTCAACGCTTATATTATCCGGCAACTTAACAAATGCGGGAACATTAACCGGGTCGGGGATGAGTTTAACTGCAGCCGGAACTGCAAATCAAAGTATTGCCGGATTTACCACAACAGGCTCTGTTACTTCTACCAAAACAGCATTAGCAGCAACGTTTACAGGTAATATTACTGCGGCAGCAATAACGGTAAATGGAACAGGCGGAACACTCAGTTTAGGTGCTGGTCTTACACATACGGTGAGTGGCAATGTTGCAGTAACGTTAGGAACTTTAAATGGCGCTACATCAACATTAATACTATCCGGAAATTTAACAGCGGTTGGAACGCTGACAGGGACAAGCATGAATCTAACGTTGGCAGGAACAGCTGCTCAAAGTATCATTGGTTTTACCACTTTGGGAAATGTGAGTATGACCAAAACTGCGGGTATAGCAACACTTGCAGGAAACATTAGTGTTGCGGGATTAACACTGAACGGAGTAGGTGGTACATTGGATTTAGGTCCTTCGAGAACACATACATTTACAGGAAACATTGTTATTACAAATGGAACGCTTACAGCCAATGCTTCTAATATTGTTTTAAATGGTACAACAGCACAAAGTATTGCCGGATTTACAACTACGGGAACACTCTCAATGACCAAAACGGCTGGGGGTATTGCAACCTTAACAGGACCGGTAAATGCAGGTTCTCTCACCTTGAATGGTTTGGGTGGAACACTTCACCTTGGCAATGCTTTGACCCATACAATTTCGGGAACATGGACACGTACAAGCGGAACGTTAGATGGCGGAACAAGTACCATTAATTTTACCGCACCTGGAACATTTATTTCGGGTTCAGTGGGTTCGTTTGTACCCAATGCAGGAACTGTTAATTATGCTAACGCTGGCGCACAAACAGTGGGTCAGTTTACTTATTACAATTTAACATTAAGTGGAGGCGGTGTAAAAACCACAACATCAGTTACCGTAAGTGAAGTGTTTTCGCTTGAGGGAACGGCCACTGTTTCGGCTCCAATAACATATGGCAGTTCGGCCACGCTGCAATATAACAAAGCGGCTACCTATACTACTACAACAAATGAGTTTCCATCAACTTTTAGCGGTTCAGGTGGTGTTAATATTCTTGGCGCAGGTACAATAGTTTTTGATGCAGCTAAAACAATTTCGGCAACATTGACAATTAATGCAGGTGCTACTATTGATTTAAATGGAATAACAGGGCATGTGTGCAACGGGTTGGTATTTGATATTGCCCTTCAGTCTGCAGTAGGAACATACGGAAGAACAGGATCGGGGGCAACTAATATTAATGATGTGTTTTTTGCTGCAGCAACCAACGGAACGATTTTGCTGAATGTATCCACTACAAACTGGATAGGAACAACCTTTGATTGGACAGATCCATTAAACTGGTCGAGTGGGGTACCTACTTCTATTAGTGATGTGGTTATTCCTTCGGGGGTTCCTAATCAACCTATTATTACGGCAAATGCAGAATGCAGGGATTTAACAATAAACACTTCGGCCTCGGTTACAGCATCCGGAATTCAAATTACACTTTATGGAAATTTCATCAATAACGGTTCAGCCAACTTAGGCAGTTCACCGCTTGTAATTACAGGTACGGCTAATCAAACCATCAATTCGTTTACAACAACAGGTAATGTATCGATGACAAAACTTGGGGGAACAGCAACTGTTACGAATAATCTTAGCATTGGAGGGCTTTCCATCAACGGAGTGGGCGGAACGTTTAATCTGGGTTCAGGTTTTACCCATACCATATCGGGTGATTTGGTTGTAAGTGCGGGAACATTAATCGTTAATAATTCCAACATTATTTTGAGTGGAACAGCAGTGCAAAATATTGCCGGATTTACCACCACAGGAACAGTGAGCAGCACAAAGACGGGTGGTACCGCAACCTTAACAGGAAATTTGAATACTGCTGCAATAACAGTAAATGGCGCAAGCGGAACGGTAAATTTAGGAGCTTCTTTAACACATACGGTATCGGGTAATATTACTATAACAAGTGGTACGCTCGATGGTGGGTCAAGCACCATTAATGTGGGTGGTAATATTTCGGGAGCGGGAACCTTTACAGGGAATGCATGTAACATCACACTTACAGGAAGTGCAGCCCAAGGTGTTGTTGCGTTTACAACCACTGGAAATATAAACATTACCAAAACTGCGGGTACAGCAACCTTTAATGGAAATGTAAATGCAGGGGCGCTTACTCTAAATGGTTCAGGTTCTACACTGAGTTTGGGTACAGGCCGAACGCATACTTTTACCGGTGATATTACTTTAACAGCCGGTACGTTAACCGGTGGTAATAATACAATCAATGTAAACTCATCAACAGCTACAGCATGGACCGGCACCGGAAGTAATTTTACAGCAGGTACAAGTACCGTTGTGTTTGGTGGGGGAACGCAAACAATTAATACCACCACCACCTTCAATAATTTAACATTAGGAGGTAGTGATTCAAAAACGTTTGCAAGCGGAACAACTACAACAATTAATGGTATCCATCAAATTGCAAATGGGGTACATGTAAATGACTTTACCGGTGCTACTATTACATATGGTGCAGCAGCAACAATCAGGTATAATGCGGGAACAGCAAGCAGAACGGTTTCTACCGAATGGCCAAGCACATTCACAAGCACAGGAGGTGTAACAATTGATGGAACGGCACCCGGAGTTATAACAATGGACGGTAATAAACAGTTGGGTAATAACACCAATAT
>CALRRW020000202.1:0-4205 GCA_943370695.1 Comamonas sp. lk
AGGTAATGCGCATGCGGGCTTGCTAAAAAAGCGTGTACACTTTCAATATTGCCGGCATCAAAACCAAACATGGTAAGAGTGAGTGTGAAAAAATTAACGTACGTAGGTGCATTATCCAACACGCTTGAAAAAATACCGGTTCCCCAGTACACAAATGATTCGGATAAATGCAGGCCCTCGCCTCCTAATGCCGAAAGTAATTGCAGTGCAGGAATCATGGTAAGAAAAATACCCACGAATAAAAAAGCAACCTCTTTAATGGGTTCAAAATCGAATGCATTGTTTTGCAAAGCCTTCTTATTGGCAAAACGATAACAGCCCCACGCAAGTCCTAATTGAAGGAGCTCACGGATATAGGATATTTTTTTGCCATGCACCTCAATTGCCGGGAAACCATCAATGGTATTCGGATCCAGAAACACCGAACAAACAATCAATCCAAGCCAGATAAAATTGCGTTTACCATCCAAAATGATTTTGTTGGTATAATGTTTCGATACATCCACTTCATCCTGTTGTGTGTTTTTATATTCATAAACGTAAAATGAAATAACCAACATAAACATAGCCAACAACCATTCAAAGAATAAATGCTCCGTAGTCCAGAAAAACGGAACGCCTTTTA
Organism: Comamonas sp. lk; assembly: GCA_943370695.1. GTDB lineage: Bacteria > Bacteroidota > Bacteroidia > UKL13-3 > UKL13-3 > UKL13-3. The sequence goes on from CALRRW020000202.1 coordinate 626, forward strand.
AGAATCCCATAAACAATGGCGGATCACCGATTGGGGTTAACAGGCCACCAAGGTTGGAAACAAAAAAGATGAAAAATACAATATGATACGGTTGCAAACGGTAACGGTTAATGCGCATGAACGGGCGAATTAACAATACCGAAGCGCCTGTGGTACCAATGATATTGGTAAGCAATGCTCCTATTAATAAAAAGCCAATATTCACCCAGGCTTTGGATTCCATATCGGCAAAAATGTATATGCCTCCGGAGGCAACATACAATGCAAACAACAAACTGATGAATGAGATATACTCTGCTAAAGATTCACCTACCAACACGGGTTCGTGTTTTACCAACAGGTAATATCCGCCTACCAAAACGGCCAGGCCAACAGCAATATGTTTATAGTAACGATGCCAGACTTTGGAAAAAACCAATGGCCCTGCAGCAATCATCAGCAAAAGTGAAACAAATGGAATGATGAGCCAAACAGGAGTATCGTGCATTGAATTGTTATTTTATTCCTTTTAGTATTTGTTTAAATATTCAAATTATATCCCTTTCGAATTTCATATTTCGGATTTCTATTCATAGCGCAGCGCCTCTATCGGATCCAAATTGCTGGCTTTAATTGCAGGATAAATTCCCGAAGCCAAACCCACCACCAAACACAGCGAAAGACCAGAAAAAATCCACATCCACGGAATGATAAAACCTCCGTTCATGAGCATCGAAACACCATTGCCAATTAAGATACCGAGTATCACACCACCCAATCCTCCTATCTGGCAAATAACGATGGCTTCAAATAAAAACTGTTTGCGGATAACACTTTTGGTGGCACCAATGGATTTGCGGATACCAATTTCGCGCGTGCGTTCGGTTACCGATACCAGCATAATATTCATGAGTCCGATTGCCGCACCCAGCAAGGTGATAAAACCAATAACCGTGGCTGCAATGGTTACATATTGCAAACTATCAATCATCTCCTTGGCAATATTATCGGCCTTCATTACTTCAAAATTATTATCGGCCATAGCAGGTAATTTGCGGATTCTCCTGAACACAGCCTCTGCCTCGTCAACTGCAACATCCATGGATGGCACATCTGTAACGGCAACGGTAATCACAAAACTCATATTGGGCCTGGCAAACACCTGGCGTGCATTTTCCAATGGAACAATCACAATGCGGTCGCCACCAAAACCCATGGCAGAGCCTTTTTCTTTTAAGACCCCGATAACGCGGTACTTGGCTCCTCCCACAAAAATGGGTTCACCAATAGGGTTGGCGTTTTTAAACAATTTGGTTTTGATTTCTTTTCCGATGAGTACCACATTGGAAGCACTCTCCACTTCACGTTCGCCAAAATTCCGGCCCTGCTCCACTTCATATCCACCCACTTCCAAATAATTCACATCGCCTCCCATCACCATCACATTTGGATCGGTTTTATTGGAATTGTATTTTACCGTGCTGGCAAATGAAGCATTAACAGATAAGGATGTTTTAGATGGATAAGAATACTCTTTGTTAAACGCATATGCTTCCTGGCGCGTGATGGTTTTATATTTTACCGGTGCTTTGCCTTTGGTTCCAAACTGAATATTGTTTCCCCTGTTTTTAATATTGAAGGTATTGGCCCCCATATTGGAAAAGCTGCTGTTAATGGACGACTTAATCCCGTCAATAGCCGTGAGAATGCCCACCAACGCCATGATACCGATGGCAATAATGAGTGCCGTGATAAACGCACGCATCTTATTACCCGCAATGGCGGTGAGTGAAATATTTAAATTTTCGGCAAATGTCATGCTTTTGGTTTTTCCATAAACGTAAACCCTTTACGCCCTTCTTCTTCCACATAATCAATCACCATTCCGGCAAAAAAGAAAATTTCTCCCGGGTGGTACAATACTTTTACGCCTTGTATTTCCGCTATTTTATCTTTGTCGGTAGGTTCATCAAAACCAATCAACAACCGTTTATTGGTTTCATTTTTTTGGCGAATGCCCACCCGCACATAACTCCCTTCGGGAATTTGCAGGGTTTGATGGTAACCCGAAATTGCTTCAATCGCTTTCCCTGTAAATTGTATAATCTCCATTGGGTGCAAATATGCACGAATACAATGTGAATATGAAATATTGTATCAGCCCATTTAATCCTTCAAAAAAAGATTAACTTCGAGTTATGGCAAAAAAATCGGTACAACCTAATCCCGAAAATCCTGAAACGTTTGAGAAGATTAAACTCGCTAAACCAAAGCGAGTTGCGGCCGGAATACCTGCCGTTATTTCTTCGGCCAAACATATGTTGAGTGAAATGGACCCCATCCGGGGATTCAAGGCATTGGCCAAACTCAACCAAAAAGACGGGTTTGATTGCCCGGGCTGTGCCTGGCCCGACCCGGATGATGAACGCTCACCCATTGCCGAGTATTGCGAAAACGGAGCCAAAGCCATTGCCGAGGAAGCCACAACAAAAGCATTATGGGCCGATTTTTTTGCAAAACATTCGGTTGCCGAATTAGCTGATATGGATGATTACCGCATTGGCAAAAAAGGACGTGTAGCCGAACCCATGTATTTGCCAAAAGGCGCCACACATTACCAGCCCATCACCTGGGAAAATGCCTTTAAACTCATTGCCAAAAACCTCAACGAATTGCCTTCGGTCCATGATGGGATTTTTTATACATCAGGACGTACAAGCAATGAAGCGGCTTTTTTATACCAGCTTTTTGTGCGCGAATTTGGCACCAATAATTTACCCGACTGCAGCAATATGTGCCACGAAAGCAGTGGTGTCGCACTAAGCGAAACCCTTGGTATTGGTAAGGGCTCCGTTACACTGGAAGATTTTTACGAAGCCGAAGTTATTTTGATTTTGGGACAAAACCCCGGCACCAATCATCCGCGGATGTTGAGCGCATTGCAAAAGGCCAAACAAAACGGATGCACCATTATTTCCGTTAATCCGCTCAAAGAAACCGGGCTTATAGGGTTTAACAATCCGCAAAAACTGAATGGTGTATTGGGCATCAAATCGGGACTCACCGATATTTATTTACAGGTAAAAATCAACAGCGATTTGGCCCTGATCAAAGCCATCGAAAAAATATTATGGGAAGAAGAACAAGTGCATCCGGGAAGTATTTTTGACCTCAACTTTATTGCCGAACACACACTTGGATATGACGAACTGGTGAATGCCCTGGATGCCTATTCACTTGAAGAACTCAGTGAAGCCTGTGGTATTTCTATTGACGACATTCGCAAAACAGCCAAAGTATTTAAACACAAGACCAAAATTATTGCCTGCTGGGCCATGGGCCTTACGCAACATAAAAATGCCGTTGACACCATAAAGGAAGTAGTGAACCTCTTATTGCTTAAAGGAAGTATTGGCAAACCCGGAGCAGGCACCTGCCCTGTGCGCGGGCACAGCAATGTGCAAGGCGACCGCACCATGGGTATTTACGAAAAACCTTCCAAAGCTTTTATTGATAAACTCAACGAGGTGTTTAAAATAAATGCACCATACGAACATGGATTGGATGTGGTGGATGCCATCAAACAAATGCATGCCCAACC
>CALRRW020000203.1:0-4189 GCA_943370695.1 Comamonas sp. lk
CACCTGTTCGCCTGCAAATTATACCGGCAACCGAACCCAATACCACTAAAATGGTTGATTTGGTAAGAGATAAAATTATCCTGGAGGATCAATCGGCAAAAAGCAGCATTAAAGAAATTACCCGCAATGGAAAAAAAATAAAAATCGGGGTAATCAGTCTTCCCACTTTTTATATTGACTTTGCTGCTGCTGCCCGCAATGAGCCTAATTATAAAAGCACCACACGTGATGTGAAAAGATTGATTGATTCGCTCAAACTGCAAAAGATAGACGGATTGATGATTGATTTGCGTAACAACGGAGGAGGTTCGTTGCAGGAAGCCATCGAACTAACCGGTTTGTTTATTAAAAACGGTCCTGTAGTTCAAGTAAAATATGCAGATGGAAATAAAAAAGTGGAAAGTGATTTTGACCGGGCAGTATATTATGACGGCCCATTAACCGTGATGGTGAATAAATTCAGCGCCTCTGCATCCGAGATTTTTGCCGCTGCCATACAGGATTATAACAGAGGCATTATTGTAGGAGAACGCACTTTTGGAAAAGGCACCGTTCAAAACATGGTGGACCTGAATGAATTTATCCAATACAACGACAAAAAACTAGGACAGGTAAAATTAACCATCGCTAAGTTTTACAGGGTAAGTGGAGCAAGTACGCAACACAAAGGAGTAACTCCGGATATTGAACTGCCAAGTTTATTTCCTTCTGAAAAGTATGGTGAAGATGCAAGTCCTTACGCCCTTCCATGGGATCAGATTGAGGCTGCTTTGGTGGAATCCACTCAGAAAGTATCCCCGCAATTACGCGAACAAATCCTCACCAGCCATAACAGCAGAATGAAATCGGCACCGGAATATAAATACCTGTTGGAAGATATTGAAGAAATAGCCAACAATGATAAACAACGGTATATGTCGCTCAATGAATCCAATTATAAATCCCTGCTCGACAAAGAGGCAACAGCCAAAAAGAAAAGAGAAGAGGCCCGTAAATTGGAACGCAAGAACACAACAGAAAAACCTGATTTAACATTGGAAGAAAGCGAACAAATAATTGCCGACATCATTCAGTTAAAAAAATAAACAATAATTCTCAACACAAGCAAAAAGGCTCATAACACGGATGTTATGAGCCTTTTGTTTTTCTTTCCACCATCAATCTCCCCTCAGCAATCAGAACAACCAGCCTTCATCATGAGTGCTGCCAACTATACTGTTTTATAACCGGTTACGTTAGCAGCCTCTCGGAGTTATCAGGACAACAACACCTCATCTATAAGTGCAGTCAACTGTATTGTTTTATAACCACAATCCTATCAACCTCACGATAAACTATCGGAACAAAACTGCATAAAAAAATCCCGGTCAACAGTTGCTGACCGGGATTTTTTTTAAGTTATACTCAATATTAGTCTTGAGCAGCAATAACAAGACTGATTTCAGCAGTTGTTGAAGAAAGTGGCAAATCAGGGTCGCTACTTACCAAACTTACAACTTTAATCAAACCTACTTTTGAATCACCTGCTCTTTTGTACAAAATTACGCTTCCAGCTTGAAGCTGATTTGTTGAAGTTGTCCAAGTAGTAACAGTTGAAGCTAATGCAGTAATTTCTTCATCACTTTCACTGTCTGCAATTGCATCAAATTGAGCTGCTGTTAATGCTGTTTTGTAAAGAGATGTTGTGTTTGCTCCAGTCCAGTTTAAACCACTGTATAGTCCTTGCATTACAGCATCAGATGGGCTAGTTAATGTTGCTTTGTTTGTTTCTCCATAAAAGAAGCAAATATCAACGTTGGCTTTATTAGCTGCAAATGTTGATGTACTAAAATCAGCAAATGGATCTGAAGCTTGGATAAAGTTAGAATTGGTTCCAGCGCCATTTGCTTGTCCAAAAAGTGGAGTAGCATTTGAAACATTCAATGGACCTGCAGGCTGACGGGTAGTAACTGTCGTTGTAGCAGTTGCAGGAGTACCTGAACCTTTTTCACCGGTTACTGCTGCAGTATAGGTATACGTACCCGACTCAACAACATCTGTAATTGTTTCTGTAGCACTTGTTCCCGATAAGCTTTTTGACAACAATACTTTACCATCATTTCTGGTTACTGAAATTGATTTTAATTTATTGTCAACATTACCAGTTGCAGTTACAGTTATGGTAATTGAATCACCTTCATATGGGTTGGCAACTGAAGGTACGATAGTTACTTTTACATTTGTTACTTCATCGTTAGAATCTTCCTTCGAGCACGATGATAAAATGGCTAATGATGCTACAGAAAGCATCAAGATTGATCTTACTAGTTTTTTCATGTTTGGTTTTTTTATTTAATTGTTAGTTTTAGTTTAATAATTATGCTGTTTCATTCTCTTCGGAATCATGAGCGTAGTTTTCGCGGCTGAATTCTTCGAAGTTGTACTCGGGCATCAACGTGGTTTTTACATAATTCACCGTTTCTGTAAATGCTTCGGTAAATTTATTAAAATCCTCTTTGTACAAAAAGATCTTATGTTTTACGAAACTACCATCTTCGAAACGCTTTTTGCTTTCCGTAATGGTGATAAAATAGTCGTTTCCTTTTGTTGCTTTTACATCAAAAAAATACGTTCGCTTTCCTGCTCTGATCTTTTTTGAATAGATCTCTTGTCTGTCATCTTTGTTGTAATCCTCCATGTCGGTTATCTATGTTTTTTTTGCTAAGTTAATATTTCGGGAAAAATAGCCGATGTGATTGGCTTTTCAAAATCTTTTTTTCGCCTGAAAAACCTTCCCATGAGTTATAGAAAACAATTAGCAGGACACCCTGTTACGAACCGGCAGAAACCTCTTCAATCAACTGACTCTGATATAGTTTATAATATCTCTGATGAAGATCCAGTAAGTGCTGGTGTGGACCTTCTTCTACAATTTCACCTTCATCCAGTACCAGAATATAATCAGCATCTTTTACAGTTGAAACACGATGACTAATAATGATGGCCGTTTTTTGAGCCATTATTCGCTTTAAATTGGAAAGAATCTCCGATTCTGTTTTGGTATCAACAGCTGATAAGCAATCATCAAAAATGAGTAATTCGGGGTTTTTAATCAGAGCGCGGGCAATAGACACGCGTTGTTTTTGCCCACCCGAAAGTGTAATACCTCGTTCTCCCACCATTGTTTGAAACCCATCCGGAAAATCTTTTATGGTATCGGTAAGTGCTGCATTATCGGCTGCTATCCTTATCAGTTCCTCCACATCCGAAGCATCATCAGCCAATCCAAATGAAATATTATTGGCAATACTATCCGAAAACATAAACACATCCTGGGGAGCATAGCCAATTTGCTGTTTAAAATAATGCATATTGATATCTTTAATATCACTATCATCAACACGAATACTGCCCGATTGCACATCCATCATGCGCAACAATAACTGTACAAGAGTTGTTTTTCCCGACCCTGTGGATCCAAGTATTGCCAGGGTTTTCCCTTTGGGAAGGGTAAATGAAATATTTTTGAGTGCTGGAGTGTTTTTGCCCTGATACGTATACGTAACATCTTTAAAAACAATCTTACTGTGGAATCCTTTTTCAGATTTGGAATGGGATACAATATCGGGTGTGGTTTGTAAAAACTCATTGATGCGCTGCTGCGAAACTGCTGCCCGCTGGATAAGAGAAGTTGTAAATCCTAAAGAGGCTACCGGCCAGGTGAGCATATTTACATACAATACAAACTCTGCAATGTTTCCGATGGTAATTTCACCATCAATAACCATCATCCCGCCAATAAAAACAGTCAACAAACTACTCATTCCGGTAAGGAACACCATTGACGGAAAAAAGAGCGCATCAACCTTGGCTAAGTCCATTGAACGGTCGTAATAGGTTTGCGTTTCACCGGCAAAGTCTTCCTGGGAATCGCGCTCAACAGCAAATGCCTTGATAACCCTTATGCCGGAAAATGCCTCCTGCACAAACGTGGTTAACCTCGACAATTGGGTTTGAATAGCATCTCCCCTTTTGTTGATAGTGGTATTCACCTTAAAAATAGCATAGGATAAAACAGGTAATGGCATTAATACCCACACTGATAATTTTACATTTACCGAAAACATTGCCCACAAAACCAGGATAATGGTGACCGTAAGATTGATCATATACATAACCGCAGGACCAATATACATGCGCACCCGCCCCA
>CALRRW020000204.1:0-4176 GCA_943370695.1 Comamonas sp. lk
AAGTCGGGAAGAGAAAGATCATTGTTGAATCGCCATCCCTGGGTTTTTTCGGGCGCTGTAAAAGAAATGCCGAAAGCAACCAATGGCGAAATCATTCGCGTAGTGGATAACCACAACCAATTATTGGGATATGGTTTTTTTAGCACCAACAGCCAAATTACCTGCAGGGTATTTGAGTTTACCAGCCAACCCACTGTACTGGATAAAGCTTTTTGGATTCAAAAAATAGTGGATGCACATGCATACCGCAAACAGGTTTTAAATTTTTCGGAAACAAATATCTACCGGTTGGTGCACGCTGAGGGCGATTTTTTCTCGGGAGTGATCATTGATGTGTATAATACCGTAGCTGTGGTACAATTGTTGATTAGAGGCACAGAACATATCCGGGAAGCCATTTACGAAGGACTTAAAAAAGTGGGAATAGAATACATTTACATTAAAACGAAACAAAGCACTCAGCGACTGGAGGAGGTAAGCACCGAAAGTGGCTGGATCGGAAATGCGCATCCTATGCCGGTATCGGGTACCGAGAATGGCATTACGTTTTTGGTGGATGTGGAGAAGGGACAAAAAACCGGATTTTTTATCGACCAGCGCGAAAACAGGAGATTGGTGGGTGTAAACGCAAAAGGTAAAAAGGTATTAAATACCTTTAGTTACTCTGGAGGGTTTAGTTTGCAGGCGTTGGCTCACGGTGCCACATTGGTGCATTCGGTGGATAGTTCGAAAGATGCCATTGATATGTGTAACCAAAATGTGGAAGCCAATTTCCCCAATGCCCCTCACGAAAGTTTTGTGGAAGATTGTTTTGATTATTTGAAACGTACCGAAGTGGATTATGATATTATGGTATTGGATCCTCCAGCATTTGCCAAAAACGCAAGGTCGGTTCCCAATGCCACGCGCGGCTATAAAAACTTAAACCTGGCAGCTTTCCAAAAGATAAAGCCGGGTGGGTTGATTTTTACGTTTTCGTGTTCGCAGCATATTGACCGGGATTTGTTTCGCAAAGTTGTATTTGGTGCGGCTGCTGATGCCAAACGCAATGTGCGCATTGTGCAACAACTCACGCAACCGGAAGATCACCCCATTAATATTTTTCACCCCGAAGGTGAATACCTCAAAGGATTACTATTGCATGTAAGCTAAATGAAACTCAACATTGCCATATTGTTTTTGCTTTTGACGGGTGCACTGCACGCGCAAACAGATGATGAACAATTGGCAACGCAACGCAGAAAAGCCACCAAGCAGGAAGTAAAAACACTTGCCCATTTAGCAGATTCGTTTCTCACTGAATTAAAATTGTTGTACAAACTTGAAGTGCAGGAAAACAGTCCGCGCAAATACCAGCCTGAACGTATCGCGCTGGTGCGTTCATACCTGATGGTTTTTCAGGCCATCGAAAACAGCAGTGGTGTGGTAGCCTATTCTTCGGCAGATATCAACCAAATATTCGGCAAACCCGATACCATTGTGAAACGCCAGCCCGCAAAACCCGAAGCCGGTATTCAAACAGAATGGCTTTACGGCAAACTGCAAACAAAATATGTGCGCATCAATAATTTACGCTACCGTTTTTATTTTAAAAACAATATACTCGAAGCCGTGAAACGAGACGACAAACAGTAGCGGATTTTTGATGTTTAATTTGAGATCCTGCCTTTGGCTGGATAAATGTGTGACGTTTGAAATAATGCTGTTGTTTTTTCAGGATAAACTTATCCATAAACGATGTCCTTTGATCTATCGACTATGGTCTATGGACTGTGGACTTCGGACTGCGGACTGCGGACTTCCTCACTCCACATGATGCACACACGGCAGCAGTTCAGAATAAAACAAAAAGGCTGTTCTTGATTTTCCCAGTGCTGCATTTGCTTTTGTAAGTTCGATAAACTCAGCTTGTGTGGCCGGCATGAGGCGTTGGGGTACAATCTTAAAATCTTTAACCAGTATCCTTACCAAGGCATTCGCTTTTGCCGTTCCCAGGCTCCAGTTATCGTCCCATTTTTCCTTACCTGTGTAGGTAGAGTCGGTATGATTTACCACGATGAGTTTCATATCCGGTTGTTTGGCCAGTATATCGGCAATGGTTGCGGCTATTTTGCTTGTTTTTTCTGCATTTATTTTGGAGGTGCCGGGCACAAACAGTACCCTATCGCTCACTTCCACAATAATTTGGGTGCAGTTGGCCCTGGTGCTTACTTCATTGGAAGCATAACCCGAAAAGGGTTTGATAATGCCTGTAAACAATTTGCCAAACGCTTCCTGTTCCTGCGCCTTGCGGGCATTCATATCGTTTATATTGTTTTCCTTGGTTATAAGTTCACGTTGTTTATGGTCCAGGGAATCCTGTTTTTCCTGCAGGCGCTGGGTGAGGGTTTGTTCGGTGGTGGCGTTTTTGGTGGCAAGGTAATTTACCTGATCCTGCAGGGCATGGATTCGTTTTTCCAAAAGGGTGCTGTCCGATTGCAGTCGGGCAACCGCAGACTGAGAACTGGCGTACTTTTGGGTTGAAATACAAGAGCCTAAAACAGAGAGGAACAGAAAGAAAATACCTAAACGCATATGAGCAAAAATAGGTTTCTTATCATTATAACTAAAACTATATTTGCCCCTCAGGTAAAATAAATGAAGAGTTGAGAGGGAATAAAAGGGCTTTTATCGGCAACAGGTTTGTTGATTCCCAAAGTTTTTTCCGACTCCAAAAAATCTACAAATATGCAAAGAGTTTATTTCGATAACGCAGCAACAACCCCTTTAGATAAAGAAGTTTTGGCGGCCATGATTCCATTAATGGAAAATGATTTTGGTAATCCATCATCAACCCACGGGCATGGAAGGGCAGTGAAGACGCATATAGAGGAAGCGCGTAAAAACGTTTCGAAACTGTTGAACTGCACACCGGGCGAAATCTTTTTTACCAGTGGTGGAACAGAAGCGGATAATATGGCCATTCGCAAGTCGGTGGAGTGCCTGGGGGTTAAACATATTATTACCTCACCTATTGAGCACCATGCGGTGTTGCACACGGTTGAAGAGTTACACAAAGAAGGAAAAGTGCAGATGCATTTGGTGAACTTATTGCCAAATGGCCATATTGATTTAGCGCATTTGGAAGAATTGCTGAAAGCCCATACAAATGTGTTGGTGAGTTTGATGCATGCCAATAATGAGTTGGGTAATTTACTCGATATTGAAAAAGTAGGTGAGTTGTGCAAAGAACACAATGCTTTGTTTCATTGCGATACGGTGCAAACGGTGGGGCATTACCATTTGGATTTGAGCAAACTGCATGTTCATTTTTTAGCGTGTGCTGCACATAAATTTAATGGCCCCAAAGGTGTTGGGTTTATATACATCAATAACTCGGTGAAACTGGATCCTTACATTACAGGTGGTGCCCAGGAACGCAATATGCGTGGGGGTACCGAAAATGTATATGGTATTATAGGTTTGGCTAAAGCGTTGGAAATTTCCATTCGCGATTTGGCCCAGGAGCAAGAACATATTCAAGGATTAAAAACATACATGCTGGAGCGTTTGCGCGCAACCATTCCGGGTGTGGAGTTTAACGGGGATGTTGAAGGCAAATCGTTGTACACGGTTTTAAATACTTCGTTCCCACCAAGTCCTATTGGTGAAATGATGTTGTTTAAATTGGATATTGCCGGTATTTCGGCTTCGGGAGGAAGCGCCTGTTCTTCGGGTTCAAATGTAGGTTCACATGTATTGACCGCAATCAAAAGTGATCCTAACCGTGCAGCAGTTCGCTTTTCATTTGGTAAACAAAATACAAAAGAAGAAGTAGATTTTGTAGTTGAAAAATTGCAGGAAATGTTGAAGCTGAAAGCTACCGTTTAATTTTCTCAATAAAGGTTGACTGTCTTAAAGTATTCTTCTAAATTTTCACAATTAGATAAGTCCTCATAATACTGAGGATAGAACTCTTTAAGCTTATTATACTGACCGTTATAATTAGATTCGGCATACTCCTCCATTCTTAAACATAAGGCTTTGAACTTATCTGTTTTTGAATTCTCATAGGCCAGGTGGTAATATGTTTGAGCAAGAATTGCCTTGTTATACTCTATTTCATCAATATAGGAATCACTAATTTCTTCATTGTAAGAAGAACTTGTAGAAAATCTGCGCATCATCCATGAATGA
>CALRRW020000205.1:0-4152 GCA_943370695.1 Comamonas sp. lk
ATTTCCAAATCGCTGCTTGATAAATCCAGGGGCAATCTTTGCTGGCTATCGGGTTTCGGTTTGTGTGTATTCCAACCCATCAGGTAATAAAGATCCTCTGTACCTGTAATTAAACTTGCTTTATTTGTTTTAATGAGCTTATTGCAACCAATACTATATGCATCATTGGCCCTGCCGGGAAAAGCGGCTACATCTTTGTTGTAACCATTGGCTAGTTCGGCTGTTATCATTGCGCCTCCGCGATCGGCTGTTTCAACCACAATTAATACATCGCACAAACCGGCTACAATCCTGTTTCGTTTCGGAAAGTTTTCTCTGTCGGGATTTGTTTCGCTCATAAACTCGGTGAGTAAACCGCCCTGTTCCACCATTTTTTTGGCGGTGTTTGCATGTTGTGCTGGGTATATACGGTCCAGGCCATGTGCCATTACGCCAACTGTTGGTAAATGGTATTTTAAGGCATCGCGGTGCGCGTGTATATCTATTCCGTATGCCAATCCGCTTAGCACAAGGCAGCCAGTCTCTGTGAGATTTTGCACCAGGTTTTCAACGCAGCCTTTTCCATACTCACTTGCTTTTCGGGTGCCTACAATCCCTACAATTTTGGGATTGTTTAAATCCGCATTTCCCAAATAATATAATAACACAGGTGCGTCCTCTATTTGTTTTAATCTGGAAGGGTAATTTTGATCGAGGTAAAACAGTGGCTGTACGTTGTGTTTTTCAATAAACTGCAATTCTTTTTCGGCTCGCTTAAAATCTTTAAAGGACACAATGGCTTGTGCAATTTTTTCGCCAATACCCGGAATCCTGAGCAAATGAGATTTTTTTACCTTAAATACTTCTTCAACGCTTCCGCAATAGCTGATTAAATTTTTGGCGAGCACATCACCAACTCCGGGAATAAGGGTAATGGCAATTTGGTATAGGGGTAATGAAGATTGAGTAAAAGGCATGTGTGAAAATAAAATTTAGAAACGAAAACAAAAAGGAATGTTTTCGGGATTTTCTAAAAAATACCTTTTGCAATGAGATAAGGAATCAGTAACCAAAGCAGTCCTTTTATCAGAAAAAATAAAAACCCCAGCACACCAATTCGTTTGAACCAGGTTTTGATTTTGGACTGCTTGTCTGATGGGTCTGGAGAAATCGATGTCATGGTTTAAAATGAAAAACTTAATACAATCTGTTGGTTTTTTAACGGTGGTGAATACCCTCACAAATGTATAATTTATTTATACCGAGTCTAAATAAAACAGCTTTAAATGTATATTTAATTGATTGACAACGCATAAATATTTTTAGAATTAACGTATTATTCATAATTAGTCTAAATAAAAACAATAGTTTTGCCACCGAAAAGATGACACCAGGTATGTCAATCAAAACCCAATAGATCAAAATATAACCAATCCGATGAAGAACACAATTTTACTTTTTACCTTTTTAGCTGCTTCAGTTTGTTTCGCAAAAGGGCAACCAACAACGCCAAAATTTAAACCCGTACCGGTTTCGAATCCTAAGTTAGATTTGGACAAATCATACATCAAAAAAATGTGTGGAGCTTATAAAGTTACGTTTGAATTTGCGGAAACATTTGCGAGCGATACCGGCTACAAATATTTCCCAAAATACAAGGAAACAGGGATTGAGTATGTGTTTGTAACAGAAGAAACGCCAACCAAAATCACCTTACAACATTTACTGATTGTAAATGATACGATGATTATCAAACACTGGGGGCAAGAATGGGTGTATGAAAACACGCAATTGTACAGCTACTACCGCGATAACGAGTGGACGTTAAAAACCATTACAGCCGAGGAGGCTAAAGGAACCTGGACCCAAAAAGTTTACCAGGTGGATGATAGTCCACGTTACGAAAGTTATGGAACCTGGGTTCATGTTGATGGAAAACACTACTGGGAGGGAAATGCTTTTGCTCCATTGCCACGAAGAGAGTATACTAAACGTAGTGACTACAATGTAATGGGGCGTCATAGCCGCATGGAAATTTTTGCAGATGGTTGGGCGTTGTTGCAAGACAATGAAAAGATTGTACGTAAAAACGGTATCGACAAAACCATTTGCTGGGAAAAGGGGATTGAGCGTTTTTGGACAGGAAATTACGATGCAATGCCGGCTATTAAATGGTGGAATAAACAACAAAACTATTGGGCTGATGTGAGGAAAGCATGGGATGAAGTGTATGTTCAGTATCCAACCTTAAAAATCAAACCTGTGGTTGATAGCCAACGATTGTATGATGCCTTGTTTGAACTTGGCGATAAATCATGCAAATCAAATGATTATTCGCGGGGTAAGGCGAAAGCTGAAATTGATGCCGTGATTAAGTCATTTATCACAACAGGTTAAATACTTGGTTAATCATATTAAATGAAAATTGGTTGGTGAGGGTAAAATCCATCAACCATTTTTTTTCGAATATCAACTGTATGAAATCGTAACCACCCATTTATTCAATATGCTGTAATTGTCATCAAAAGGTCTGCTTTGTAACTCTTTTGTAATCTATTTAGAATAGTTTTAAATAAGCGTCAGGCCTTGATACATTTGCACCACAAATAATCCAAAAATGAAAAAACAATACTTATTTTTAGTTTTAACAACATGTTTGTTGGGTTCTGCTATGGCTCAAACAACTGTAACAGATTCAATTGAAACGGGGGCAGCATATGCTAATGATGTTTATTACAGTTTACAAACAGGAACGGTAGCAACTGTTCCAAATAACAACTGGCAACTGGGTTTCAGCATTGGTAATGCAAATGTTTCTGTTCGTGCAAATACGGGTGTGAGCACAACCAATAGTGGCAAAACAGTAATTTACGAAATGCCGGCTATTGATCATAACTGGGCTCCGTTTGATACTACCGGTTACAAAACATGGAAAGTGCGCAACAATTCGGATGCTGACTGGCAAGAGGGTGCTTTCAATTATCCTGATACAAACAATCAGTTTGATTACGGTTGGGGAGCGTATGATATGTCGACTCATGCGGTTAATGGTCATCGGTTGTATTTAGCCGTTGTAACATCAGGTCCGATTACACTTTACAAAAAAGTATGGGTTAGAAATAAAATCATGGGTACCTGGAATATTAGTTTTGCAAATATTGACGGAACAGATTCGGTAGGTCTTACCCTAGCATCCACTACTTATGCTACTAAAAACTTTGTATATGTTTCATTGGTAACAGGTGCAATAGTTGACCGTGAACCTGCCAAGGCGGATTGGGATTTTATTTATACCAGGTACTTACCGAATATGCCGGGTTATCCAACAGTAACGGGCATATTGACCAACGCTGGAGTTATGGTAAGCGAAGTAAGAAGTGTGGAAGAAACAACTTCATCATTGGCTGATACAACTTCTTTCAGCAATCATATTTCAACCATAGGTTCTGATTGGAAATCGTATAAAATGGCTGAGAATGTATATGTAACGACAGACTCACTTACGTATTTTGTAAAAGCGGCAGATGGTGCATTCTGGAAATTGGTATTCACGGGTTTTGTTGCCAATGTTTCGGATTCGAGTCGCCCGGGAAGAGCTGTTTTTAACAAAACAAAGTTAACACCGAGTACAGGTGTATATACTTTTGGCGAAGAAGTTAAAAATGTATCGGTATACCCAAATCCGGTAAGTGATGTGTTAACAGTATTGTTCGAGGCTCAATCGTCAACAAGCACTGTGGTGATTGCTGATATTACCGGCAAACAGGTATACAACCAACACATAGAATCTTCATTGTTTACCAATCATCGTATTGATGTAAGCCAGTTCAACAAAGGAATTTATTTCTTAACTGTTGTGAATGGCGGTAGCCGTTCGGTGCAAAAAGTAATTGTAAACTAATACCAACGTTTAATTAACGATACATACCAAGTGAAGGTGGGTCATCCTTTTTTCAACAATACGATTGCGGCTGTTGCCCTGCTTTGTATACTACCTGTAATGGCAGCAGGGCAACAGTTTGCAAGTATCAGTTCTTCTAAAGGAGAGGCTGTTGAAGATGCTATCATTGTGTATCATCCCTTAGGTTTAAAATCGTTTCAAAAAGTAGCTATTACCAATTCAGCAGGCAGAGCTGCTATCGAAGCAGATGCTGCCGTTGAATTGATTATTAG
>CALRRW020000206.1:0-4137 GCA_943370695.1 Comamonas sp. lk
AAGTTCGCATCTTACATTAAAATATGATACTTTTTAAAATACAAAATTTATACCATTTGGTTTATACCATCGCCTTAAAAAACATTAAGGTTAAATATAAAAATTCCATTTTGGGTTTTGTGTGGAGCATGTTACACCCGTTGGCTTATTTAATGATTTTTGTTTTTGTTTTTAGCCATGCATTCAGCAACGTACCCAATTATCCCTTGTATGCTTTAATTGGTTTGGTGTTTTGGACCTACTTTAACAATTCAATGAACCAAATTATCAATTCAATTATTGGCAATGCGAGTATCATCAAAACAATTGCTTTACCCAATATTCTTTTTCCATTGAGTGCCGCGTTTGGAGAAGTTGTCACTACGTTGCTCTCGCTCGTTCCTTTCTTTGGGCTAATGTTGTTTTTCGGGCTAAAAATCGGTTGGATTACATTGCTTATTTTTCCTGCCATTATCGTATTTAGCTTGTTCACATTTGGTATCGGAACTTTTTTGGCAACATTCAATGTTTATTTCAGGGATGTAAGCATTTTATGGAACACACTCTCGCCAGCGTTGTTCTATTTTACTCCTATTGCATTTATGTCCGATTTTATTCCTCCCCGATACATGGTGTATGTGAAGCTCAATCCGCTGTATCATTACATGGAGTTAATGCGCGATATTTTATTTTACAATCAGTTTCCGTCAAACACCACCATTATGATTACCGTTGGCTTGGCCATAGTAATGTTTGGATTGGGAGTGTTTGTTTTCAATAGGTATAAAAGAGGTTTTGTTTCTAATTTATAAAATTCGGTATGTCGGCACAAAGTGTTATATCAGTAAAAGATTTGCATGTTAATTTTTGGATTAGCGGATCGGGAATCAACTCCTTTAAAGATGTGGTGATGTCGCTTGGGCGGCAAAAGGCATTGGAGAAAAAGCAAGTGTTAAAAGGGCTTAATCTGGAGATAGCCAAAGGAGAATGTTTTGCCCTGATGGGTAAAAACGGCTCTGGCAAAAGCACCTTGCTGCGCACACTGGCGGGCATTATTATACCCGAAAGCGGCACCATTGATATTAAAGGAAGTGTTGCGCCATTGCTTACCATTGGCGCAGGACTCGAATATGAACTTTCAGGTTATGAAAACATCAAAATTGTGGGAACCCTTATTGGCATGCGCGGCAAAGAATTAAAAGATGCCGTTGAAGTCATTAAAAACTTTTCGGAACTTTCACACAACGACCTGAAAATGCAAATTAAACGCTACTCAGCCGGTATGATGGCGCGTTTGGCCTTTAGTATTTCGGTATGCCGCATCCCCGATATTCTCATTGTGGACGAAGCATTATCTGTGGGCGACCAGGGGTTTCAGGTAAAGTGTGCCGATCGCATTAACGAAATGAAAGCAGCAGGAACAACCATCATCTATGTTTCGCATAGCCTTGCCGAACTCAAACGTATTTGCACACGCGGAGCGTGTTTGGAAGATGGCCAAATCGCCAAAATTGGCCCAATTGATGAAGTGGGCGAATACTACAACCAATCGTTTAACTAAAAACAAGAGTGGCTTTACTCAACCGACTTAAAACCATTATTGGTAACGATGCCACATTTCTCACTGCGGTTTCGCGGTTGTTTTTTTATGCAAAGGTTTCCAATCCGTTGAAAAAAATATCCCGTAAACTCTTTTCTTCACCCAACACCGCAGAAACTTTCACCCCTCAATTTGCCAACGTCCCAGAACAACAGTTGTGGCAAATAATTGCTCAAAACAACCCTTCTCAAAAGCACATCGTACAAACCTATATTCAGGAACACCAAATTGCCGCCAAACTGTTACCCAAACCTCTCGGAGGGTTTTATTTTCAATACCAAACAGCAGGGAATCCTTTGGTGAGCATTATTATTCCCACCAAAAACAAATCGGAGCTGGTAAGGCAATGTATTAATTCAATTGCACAAAAAACGAGCTATCACAATTTTGAAATTATTCTTGTCGACAACCGAAGTGATGAGCAAGCACTCTTTGAGTTAATCAACCAATACAGTAAGCAAACGCAATTCTCATTCAAACATATAGTTGCCGATATTGAATTTAACTTTTCGGCATTGATGAATTTAGGAGTACAACATGCCTCCGGAGAATATCTGGTGCTATTAAACAACGACACGGAAATTATTACCCCGCAATGGCTTGAATATATGCTTGGTTTTGCCATGCAGAAAAACTTAGGAGCTATTGGCTGTAAATTGTTGTACCCTAATCAAACCGTTCAGCATGCCGGTGTGGTATTGGACCAGGAGGTCATTTCCAAACACGTATATACAGGAATAACCAGGTATGACGAAAAGGTTTGTAACATTCGATTGTACCCGGCTGTTACCGCTGCCTGTTTAATGGTAAACAAACAAAAACTAACCAACATTGGTGGTTTCGACATCCAGTTTAAAGTAGAGTATAATGATATCGACATGTGTCTTGCTCTTTTAAACAAAGGTTATCACAATGTATACCTGCCCCAAGTTGAAGTTTTTCACTACGAGTCGGCATCACGCAGGCACCCCTTTTCGGATAAAAAGAATTACCAACGACACCTAGAGGAGGCTCTTTTGTTTAAATTAAAATGGGCCGATAAATATTAATCTGCTGTTCCGGATTAAATAAAATTCCGCTCCATCATCTGATTGTTTTTCCTGTTCATAAACCGCTTATACTTAAGTTTTCCCAACCTGTAAGTATCAACAGGACCTCTTTTAATCAGTGATTTTATACCTTTAAGAAAGAGAATGAATTTTTGGGCCGAAAGAATACTTTTAATGCCCTTCCACCTTTTTGCCGTGCTCGGCATAAAACTGAAAGCATGTGTATTATTGGCATACTTCGCTTTTTTTGTTTGAATAACGCTATTATATAAGTCGTGATACGTATTGCCCATATCCTCCAAAGAGTATGAAGGAATAAGAGCGATATTTTTCTTCTTATCAACAAGCAAATGAGGGTTCTTTTGAATCTGGCTTATTAACTCCGCTAATACTTCAGTATTCACAATATCCACCGACCACCCCACATTAAATTTAGAAACCCTGTCATGAGGAGCTCCCAGGTTGGATACAATCACCGGAATAGAAGCCGAAAGTGCCTCGGATAACGTATAAGAAAATGTCTCGGGCCAAATTGCTGGTAGTAAAATTAAATCAATATTATTTTCCAATAATAGTGTTGTGATTTGATCGCTTGTATACCTTCCCTTGTAAGTTACTCCGCTTATTTTATAACTAGAATCGCCAAACAAAACAAGTTCCACTTTTGAATGATCAATTATCTTTGATAGCTTATTTATTACATTAAGCCCCTTGTGTATGCCAATAGAACCAATGATTGCTACCTTTAGCTTTGAGTTGCGTTTAGTGGCCGCTAACCCTTCAGGAGTCTTTGTCTGTGCAATAGCATGTGGAATGACTTTTACTTCCGAAATACCCGAATAATAGTTTTTCAAAATTGTTCCGGCCGATTCTGAAGGCGCAACAAAACAATCAATCTGAGGAATAACGTGACTTTTAATATACGCACGGTAATTGAAAAGACTTTGCTCAGTCATTCGGTAGCCATAAAAAGCATTATTTTCCAAACAACCTTTTTTTTCTTCTCCGTGTGAACAGCTTCCACAGTAATTTAAGGTGTCATCTATAAGATGATTGGTCGGGCATATTAAGTTAAAGTCATGCACAAAATATACCGATGGAATATTGTACTTTTTAGCAATATCCAATACTTCAAAACCATTATGAATAAAGCTGTTTATATGCAATAAATCTACCCTGTATTTGTTTACAATAAGGTCTAATAATTCGCGGTATTCCTTATTTGTGGATACACTGGCAAAAGCATTGGTATAATTAAGTTTAAAATTAAGTTCGGTTTTCCCGTCTGCCAGTATCAGTGTTGCAATATTACCTGAGCACTTTAGGATTATAACATTGTAAAAACGGTTAAACTCTTTTGAAACATCATTCATATACCTGTCGGACCCTCCTCCTAAAGCATGTGTAATAACTAAAATAGTTTTGACGTTTTCCTGAAGTGAAATTTCCGGTTTTTCCCCTTGTTGGATTTTGAAGCCAAACACATCTAAGTGTTGTTTCAAAGGATTG
>CALRRW020000207.1:0-4108 GCA_943370695.1 Comamonas sp. lk
ATCCGTAATAGGTACTATCCTGTGCAATGAGCAATACTTCCTTGGTTCCGTTTTTCACCAGGCCTTTTACCTCAGCTTCAATTTGTTCAAACGATTTTGAAAGATGTTTACCGCGCATAATGGGAATGGCACAGAAAGAACAAGGCCTGTCACACCCTTCCGATATTTTCAGATAGGCATAATGCGCAGGAGTGGTTAATAAACGTTCGCCAATTAACTCATGTTTATAATCTGCACCCAATGTTTTAAGCAATTGCGGTAAATGTGTTGTACCAAAATACTGGTCCACATCCGGAATTTCTTTTTGCAAATCGGGCATATACCGTTGCGACAAACATCCGGTAACATACAATTTATCTATCTCTCCGGCTTGCTTGGCTTCGGCATACCGCAAAATGGTATCGATGCTTTCCTGCTTGGCATTATCAATAAAACCGCAGGTATTAATGATAATTACATTGGCATCATCCTTCATCGACTCATGCTCTACATCAAATTGATTGGCCTTTAGCTGGCTAAACAATACTTCACTGTCCACGATGTTCTTTGAACATCCCAGCGTTATAATATTTACTTTATCTTGTTTGCGTTTTGTTTTCAATCTCTTCCTTAATTAAACAACGAATCTACAAATTCTTTTCGATCAAATAATTGCAGGTCGTCTATTCCCTCGCCTACACCAATATATTTTACGGGTACTTTAAACTGATCGGCAATACCAATAACCACGCCTCCCTTAGCTGTTCCGTCAAGCTTGGTTAATGCCAGCGCATTTACTTCGGTTGCTGCCGTAAACTGCTTGGCTTGTTCAAACGCATTTTGTCCGGTGCTGGCATCCAGTACCAACAATATTTCATGTGGGGCCTCCGGAATCACTTTGCTCATCACACGTTTTATTTTGGTGAGCTCGTTCATTAAATCCACACGGTTGTGCAACCTACCTGCCGTATCAATAATCACCACATCGGCATCGTTTTCGGTTGCATATTTCACTGCATCAAAGGCTACTGCAGCAGGGTCGGTATTCATACCGTTCTCTACTACATGCACGCCATTGCGTTCTCCCCAAATTTTGAGCTGAGCTACGGCTGCTGCCCTGAATGTATCGCCTGCTCCCAACACCACATTTTTGCCGGCCTTCTTAAACTGGTTGGCCAGTTTGCCGATAGTGGTTGTTTTGCCCACACCATTTACACCAACAACCATCATTACATAAGGTTTTTTGTTGTGGAGGTTCTCAAAAGTGGCAAGGCTATCGTTATTATTTTCTTCGAGCAAAGCGGCTATTTCTTCCTTTAACAGGGTGTTCAGTTCGCTTTCCCCAACATACTTATCTGTAGAAACACGTTTTTGCAAACGCTCAATAATTTTTAAGGTGGTATGAATCCCCACATCGGATGTTACCAGAATTTCTTCCAGTTCATCCAAAAAATCATCATCAACCGTGGTTTTACCAACCAGTGCTTTGCTTATTTTACCAAACAAACTGGTTTTGGTTTTTTCCAACCCCTGGTCGAGTTTTTCCTTTTTCTCTTTTGTAAAAAAACTAAATAGTCCCATGTAATATAATGCGGATTTCGAAGTGAACAAAAATGCGGAATTAAGTTGATTCTTTATTCCGAAACTTCACAATCATCAAGACTTGGTGAAGCGCGCCACAAAACAAAAAAAGCACTCTGGGTATCAGAATGCTTTTAATATATAATGAGTTTGATGATTAACCTTTGAAAAACGTTTTTACGTTTTCGTTAGGAATAATTTCAGATTTAAAAGAGTATGCTCCCTTTTGGTTTTTTACTGCACGGTATACTTTGGCAAAATCTTTACCAGCTCCCGTTTTTAATGTTGCAACTACTTTCTTAGCCATGATTCAATTTTATTTAATTTCTTTATGTAAAGTAACACGCTTAAGGATTGGATTGAATTTTTTCAACTCCAAACGCTCAGTTGTGTTTTTCTTGTTTTTCTTAGTGATATAACGAGAAGTTCCAGGCATACCTGAATCTTTGTGCTCTGTGCACTCCATTATAACTTGGATTCTATTTTTACTACGTGCCATCTCTTAATTCCTCCTAATTAGATTTTACCATTTTTTGCCCATTTGCGCAATACTGCACTAATGCCATTTTTATTAATTGTTTTCATAGCTTTGGTTGTTACACGTAAGCTAATCCACATGTTTTCTTCAGGTATAAAAAATTTTTTATCCTGCAAATTGGGGTAGAAACGTCTCTTTGTCTTAGCGTTAGAGTGAGAAACTTTATTTCCTACCATTGCACTCTTACCTGTTAAATCGCAAACTCTCATGTCAGTATATTTTAAAAAAAGGACTGCAAATATGGGTCAATTATTTTGAAATGCAAGCGCTTTTGCAAAATAATCACCTTTTTAACCCCGAAATTTATGTTGATAGCTTTCGGTATTGTCTTATTTTCGCTGCAAATATACTCCAATAAGTTATTTATTACGTAAGTTAAGCCCAATGAAATTCATTATTTACTCGTTCCTTCTTTTTGTTACCCTCCATTCCAGTGCCCAAACAGATTTTTCGAAAGAAGAACAGCTCGAATACATGAAACAAATGGGCAGCAGAACAGCCAAACAGACATGGTGGTTTTTTGACAAAAGACTAAAAGAGCCCCTTAAATACACATTCCAGCATGTATACATTGAGTTCATTGGTGTGTATGTAAAGGATATCAAGCAACTGCCTTCCGGAAAATACCAGGGATTGGTTGATCTCGACCTTCCTCACGACCCGTCATTTAGTGAAACCAACCAGGAAATCAAATTTGACTCGGCAGAAATTGACGACTGGTTCATGGTAGATGATACTTATTTAGTGGGTGGATTTTGGTTAAGATTGATGCACTTTGATGACTTAAAAACGTTTAAAAGAAAAGGAAAGTTCAGCATTCCATTTCAAAGTATTAATGAAGACTTTATCAAAAGCAGCAAAATGACGAGCAGTATGGATTATGACTATGATTCAGACGATGACGAGGGTTATCGCATGAATATTCAGGAGCTGTTTCCCGGGGGAGATAAAGGCTTTCAGGATTCCATTCAATCACGCTTAACCTATCCTGAGTATGCTTATTATATGGGAATCGAGGGGTATGTAACGATACAGTTTACGTTACTAGTGGATTATGGGGTAATCGAAAACCTGAAGGTGATACGCGGAGTGGGAGCCGGCCTTAGCGATGTTGCTAAAACCGCGTTCCGGCAAACATCAAAATACTGGAAGCCAACAACCGATAAAAACAACAAGCTCAAATCAATCCGTTTTACACAATCCGTTCGATTTTACTTTAGGGATTATGAGCAAACTTTTAAGTAAACTTGCCACCAAAATAAATGTGCTCATATGACATACGAATTTATCCTCTCTGAACCCCAATTTCAACCACATATAGCCCTTATCAGGTTGAACCGCCCGAAGGAATTAAATGCCCTCAATTTACAATTGATGCAAGAAATTAAACATGCCTTAGCCGAATTTGATGCGAATGACGAGGTTCGTTGCATCATCATCACCGGAAATGAGCGGGCTTTTGCTGCAGGGGCCGATATTAAACAAATGGAAAGCCGCACCGCCATTGATATGCTTAAAATTGACCAGTTTGAAACCAGGGACCAAATCCGCAAAACCAAAAAGCCGGTAATTGCTGCGGTAAGCGGTTTTTGCCTGGGTGGAGGTTGCGAATTGGCCATGACCTGCGACATGATTGTTGCCAGCGAAACAGCAAAGTTTGGTCAACCGGAAATTAAACTGGCCATTATGCCGGGAGCTGGCGGAACCCAACGTTTAACGCGCGCTGTGGGTAAGGCTTTGGCAATGGAAATGGTTTTAACAGGAAAATTCATCTCAGCCGAAGAGGCTTTGGATGCAGGCTTGATTAACCGGGTTGTTCCCGAAGAATTGTACCTGGAAGAAGCGGCTAAACTTGCCCGCGAAATTGCCATCCAATCGCCTGTAGCGGTCCGACTTGCGAAAGAAAGTGTACTAAAAGCATTTGATACCGGCTTACAGGAGGGACTCAACTTTGAGCGCAAAAACTTTTACATGTGTTTTGCCAGCGAAGACCAAAAGGAAGGCATGAAT
>CALRRW020000208.1:0-4101 GCA_943370695.1 Comamonas sp. lk
AAAGAACAGGAAATCATCAAAGAATGGGAAACAAACGGAACCCTGCTGGCTTCCTACATTAAACAAGATGTAGCGGGAATTTATTTGGTATTGATGGCTAACGATGCCAACGATGCCGATGCCAAACTTGCTACCCTGCCTTATTACCCCTATATGAATATTGAAGTCGTAGCCTTGAGGTAAACAAATACTCATTCCTTCGGCTTCGCTTTTTCTCTATTCTTTCCAACAAAAAAATCTCTTGCTTCGGTTTTTACAATACGTTCGTTCGTTTACAACACCAGGCCATGAGTTGTTTAATTCTAAAAATTAATGCCCCTCCGTTTATTATTATTATTATTCTTTGTTATATACTTGTTATAGCCTAATAAAAAGACCTATGGAAGATTTTAAAGTAAAAATTGCACAATTAGCAGACAGAGTTAATAGTCTGAAAACACAAATACAAACAGAGGAGGCTACTAAAAATGCTTTCATAATGCCTTTCATACAATTACTCGGGTATGATGTATTTAATCCTTTAGAAGTCGTGCCTGAATTTACGGCAGATCTTGGACTCAAGAAGGGAGAAAAGGTGGATTATGCTATATTTTTAAATAATAAACCAATACTTATCGTTGAATGTAAAAAGTGGCGTGATGAATCGGATGCTCATAGTTCTCAGCTGTTTCGATACTTTCATACATTAGATTGCAAATTTGCGCTTCTTACAAATGGCGTTGACTTTCGGTTTTATACAGACCTAAACAAAGTCAATGTAATGGATGAAAAACCCTTTTTGAACTTCAAAATTACTGACATCAAGGATTATCAAATTGATGAACTTCAGAAGTTTCATAAATCACAATTTAGTGAAGAGCGAATCTTAAATACTGCAAGTAGATTAAAGTATGAAAGTGAAATTAAGAGTATCTTGAAAAAAGAATTTGAGATTCCAACAGACTCTTTTCTTAAGCATTTTGTTTCTCAGGTTTATGATGGTCGGGCTACTGAAAAAGTAATGGCAGACTTTAGAGAGATATTCATTCGCTCCTCTTCGATATTTTTGCAGGAATACATAAAAGATAGAATTAATTTGGTTTTCGAAAGCAATCTGCCAACTGCAGCCATTGCAGAAACCCCCAATGTGGCAATTGAAAGCGCTTTGCAGACAGAAGGCGAATCTAGCCAATCAGGCGCTGAAAGGGTAATTGATACGACCATTGAAGAGATAGAAGCTTTCTACGCAGTAAAATCTATTTTACGTGTAAAATTTGATTCAAAAAGAATAATCATGCGAGACGCCCAGTCTTATTGTAGCGTGCTTTTGGACGATAATAACAGAAAGCCAATTTGTAGGTTTTGGTTTAATGGGAAAAAGAAATTCATAGGCCTGTTTGATGAAACAAAAACAGAGGTAAGATATGAGGTGAATGATTTAGATGACATTTACAAATATTCTGAAGTATTAATTAAGACCCCAGAATATTATGATAATATTAAAGTTTCCAGCGAAGATAAGTAAATTGATGTTTTGTGTTTTTCATAGTGCCTTAACACTACAACGTTTATTTACTATGCCACAAAACCCTGTCTTTATCAAGTTTATACCATCGGCCATTCACTGCCAGCCATTTCCATTGAGGCGTTTCGTTCCAGGTGCTTCCCCCATCGGTGCTTTCGGCAAGCTGTGTTCCGTTAATCTTGTAAAAAACCCCTTCCTGATCGGCCCACATTCCATCAGCATCTTCCTCCCACTTCTTGCCATCTGCGCTCCACCAAAGTTTAGCACTGGCATCCAATTTATACCAATACGTTTGTTCGTTGACAACGCCCGGCCATGAATTATTTTTTGTTTTTTTCCAGTTATAGGTTCTTACAACAGAAGAGTCTGTTTCTTGGGCCAGCAGTAGCAATGGTTGAATGCAACAGAAAACAACCAATATTCTCATCAACATATGTGTGTGTTTCATGCCCTAAAGACATAAAAACAATGCCAATGAACAAAGCCCCTTTGTATGCAGGGTATTAAAAGAAGTTGCTTACTTTTGTGTTGAATAATACCCCCAAATATGGATTCTATTCATGCGGTAGGTCTCCCGTGTAAAAGTATGAATGTGCCCAGGGTTGATCAATTGTGCTTTTTTATACATTTTATATCGTTACACAATGGAAGTTTATGACGAGTCGCTTTTAATTAAAGATGCATTGTCCCAATTATTCAATCGCTTCAATATTCCGGCTGATGCATATACGGCAAGAGCGTTTGTTATCCGTGTAGGAAAAATACCAATTTCTATTCCTAATATTCCGGCTCGTGTTAGAATTGCCCGTTACCACGACCTTCATCATATCATAACAGGTTATCCCGCCAACTGGCGTGGCGAAGCCGAAATAGGCGCATGGGAATTAGCCACTGGTTGCCGTACATCTTTTGTTGCGTGGTTTCTAAATAGCGGGGCTGTCTTTGTCGGTTTATTCACGCATCCTAAGGCTGTCATAAAAGCTTTTAAGCGGGGAAGAAAGACCCGGACAAACCTTTACCACAACTTTGAATACGAAGATCTTTTGACAATGACAGTAAAAGAGATTAAGAACAAAGTTGGTTTAGCTGAATGAGAATCGAAAGTGCTAGAATTAACACCCTTCCCTAAATGGTTTTAAAATCGGATTGGCGCACTTAAAACAAAAAAGACCTGCATTTTCATGCAAGTCTTTCTATTTGTTAAGTAGCCCGTAGGGGAGTCGAACCCCTCTTTAGCGGATGAAAACCGCTTGTCCTAACCGATAGACGAACGGGCCATGTTCGTTTTAGGGAGTGCAAATGTAAGGGTTGAGTACACTTTGATGTACACGGTATTTACTTTCTTTTCAGTTTACGAAAGATTTCGGGTAAGTGTATTCTAAAAAACGATCCATCATAATCTTTAACTGAAACAACACCTTTTATAACTTCTTCTGTATTCGTTTCTTTAGATTTTGTTTCAAGCATCTTAGAGTATTCGTAGTTACTTAGTTTTAAACTTTCAATAGCGGCATCCTTCATTTGCATAGCACTTTGTGCTAGCATTAACTGAGACTTGAAATGTAGAATGTTAGCATTTAATTGTATCGCGGCAACATCAGAATTTGTTTCTAATATTGTTAATGCGTTTTCATCCCCAGGTGTATTTAAATAAAGAGTTAATGCTTCACGGATTTTATCTAAACTCTCTTTTCCATCTTTCGGTGTAACTTTAAAAAGAGTTTTGCTTAATTCTTCTTTTATTTCTGTATCTGCCGTAATTCCTATATCAGATAGGAATTGTGCGAAATATATTAAGTATTGCTTGCTTGCTATTTTTATTTCTTCTGGAAATTGAAAGTATGTGACTATTGAATTTGTCTCATAAGCTTCACTCATTTCTGTTAATGATTCTTCAAGTAAAGCTTCTAATAGATCTCCTGCATGCTTGAGATCTAATTCGATAATACCATCATTCGATTTAGGCATATAAACTATACCAAATCCTTCAAGCAAAGTATCCTCTTCTCTTTGCCAGTATTTAAGCTGTGGATTGCCCAATTTCTCTACATTCTTCTTTAGTAAAATAGCGACTTGAGATACACTCCATGGTTTATTCCAATGTATTAATTCATCCTCAGCTAGATCCATTTCTATAAATATTGGCTCCATATCATCTTCCCGACAAAATATTGCTATACCAACATACTGCCAGTTCTTTAATTCATAACCAAGATTTATTGCATGGAAATGTTCCCTTACCTCTTTATAGTTATGAGATAATAATATATCAGAGACTTCATCATCTAAAATATTAAGCGTTGGTTCGAAATCATAATCTAGCATATATGTTTCTGGATACGGTTTGCCATTTAAAACCAGATAATACGGCTCCTCGTAAATCCCTTCTTCCCCATAAAAGGTCTTTTTCATTTCAATATTTAACATGTTGTCGGGTATTTTCAGGCAAATTACTTATTTATTTGTCAATTTATCACGTTGTCCACAATGATGATTTGACGAGATAGTTGCCACAAATAAATTATTTATGGCAACTGTAAATTTCTATCTGTACAACATCAAATCAGCAAAAGAAACGCTCATTATTCTTCACTTCA
>CALRRW020000209.1:0-4099 GCA_943370695.1 Comamonas sp. lk
AATCCGAAAGTTTTGGCGATAGGATGATTTCCGTGCGCCTGTTGGTTGCCCGGCCTTCACTGGTATTGTTAGCCGCTACCGGAAAAAATTCACCCCGTCCCGAAGCAACAACCTGTTTGGGATTCACACCATAATCAATGGTAAGCAAATGCACAATCGTTGTTGCACGCATTACACTCAGGTCCATATTATCCCTCAACTCCCCGCGTTTAAAAGGCACCGTATCCGTATGTCCCTCCACTAAAATATCAATATCCGGTTGTTTGGAAAGAACTTCCCCCAATTTTTGCAAGGCAAGTTTTCCTTTAGGATCCACATCGTATTTTCCCGATTTAAACAACAGTTTTTCCGATAGCGAAACATATACTTTTCCATCGCTCCGTATTTCGGCCGAAAGTTCGGTATTGTTAAAATCAACCAACGCCTTGCGGATATTATCCAGCAATTCCTGTTGTGCCTGTTTTTGCCGTTGCAGGGTGTATTGAAGTTCGGACACCCGTTTATTGCTGTTTTCAAGCGCTGCCAATTGCGCCTGCAGCTTGGTATTCAGCGTGCGCAATTCTGCTTCACTCATTTTTTCCATTTCCTGCTTGCGCAAATCCAACTGCTGGTAGCTCGCATTCAGTGCCTTCATGGAAGAGTCAAGGTCGCTATAAGAAGCGTCCAGGTCGTTGTAGCGATTGTTTAAGGCCATGTATTTCTTTTTCGAAACACAAGAAGTCAGCATCATCACAGATGCCGTCATACATAATAAGAGTAAGCTGAAGTTTTTCATGGGATTACTTTTTTACAGTAATACCTCTGAAAATAGTGCCAAAGATGGGGGAGGGGGTGGGGAGTGGTTACTTTCCGATACAAAAATTGACCGGTGAGATTCCCTATACTAGCTGTTTGGGCTATCGGAGTTTTTTGTTACTTTAAGCCGATTACTCTTCAAATTATAATATCTTTCACGGAACAAATTGTAACTACACAAAGTAAATCCTTGAGTAGTCTTCAGTAAACGTGAAAGAAAGTAAAAAAAAGTAACAAAAGAGATTCAAAAAATGTTTGAAGCTACCTTTACCTACTCAATTATATTAATATATGAACAAGCTTGTGTCGTTAAAACTTCAACTAGCTGAAGCTGCAAAGTATATCCGTACTGGATCCCCCTCACATCAAAGATTAGCAGTGATCCTACTTGATAACTTTATTGAATTACAACTCACTTCTCAATTCAAAGAAAAATTGATGTATGATAGTTTGCTGCCTATTTCAATAAGAAAATATTCCACGAAAAAACAAAGAAATATCTCGAAATATCATGAAAAGCTTTTGGAAGCTTGCGTCAATGAACAAATTATCACCTATGAGCAGTCTGTCCTTTTATCATTTTGTCATGATGTAAGAAATAAAAATTATCATCATGGGAAGGACGATAGCCTGCTAACAAAGGTTTCTGTGAAACTGCTTTATGATTTAATTTTCGAATATCAACCAAAATGGCAAGCTGGATTTTATATAATATTGAATTCCGATCAACAAGAGGAAGATCCATTTCCTATTGCGGGAGAAAATGGAACCTTTTTATCTTATGCTAATCGCTGGAATTTCTTTTTGCAAGAGTATTTCTTATGCCGGGATTTAGAAACGATAAGAATCAGTACCTTGTTATCCAATTTTTTAAAAGCGAAATTATACGCTATTCAAGATGCAATTAAATTTCTTGAGGTAGAGGAATTTCCCAAATTTTTCCCTCAAAGTAATTGGGATTTAAATCGTCTTCTATTTCATTATGCCTTTAAGCGTTATCATAAGCAAAATATTGAAACTGCTCAAGAAAATTCCGATAAGTTAGCGACCCAATCTAAAATACAAGAACTCGTTGAAAGCTATCGAAAGACTTGGAGTTTCAAGAAGGTTGGACGGATTGATACACTTCTTAAAAAGGCTGAATCCATTTGTTTACTTGAAACATATGAGTCCGTTAGGGAATTTCTTAAATACAAAGAGGAGATTCTAACTATTTATCATGCCACAACAGATGCTGCTGCTGATCTTAGCGAGATTATAGATTCTCAAAGTGACTATTAATCTGCATGGGTGTGAAAGTCGCATCTTTAGTTAATATGATTACTGACAGAGCTGATTTAATTAGTAAAATTGATGATAAAAAAGTACGTGCAAAAGAAATAAGCTACTGAAACTTGATCTGCCTCCTTTTATCGATAGTATATATGTATAATTATGATGACCAGCTATAATAGAACGTTTTACAAAAATGGAGAAAAGTAGACTTTCATTACCAACTTAATAGTTGATGATGATAATGAATCTATTCAAATCGATGGGTTATTTAATTCGCATGAATTGGTAATATTGGATGATGAATTGCCATATTAGCATAATAAAGTTACCATCTTAATCAAATCATTGGATTCTTCTATTATCCATGAATCGTTCTTGATCAGGTTTTGAACGAGTGTAGCTTCGATATTAGTAAGTAATTCGCTGTCAATTCCAGATAATTGATAAGGTTTATCCTTAAATTGCCATAAGCTCTTATGATCGGTAGCTTTAATACCCTTTGGTTCTCCTGTAGGGAACAAAAGCTGGATGGTAGGTATAATCTCTTTTACTAACCTGAATATATCCAACCCATCATGATCCCAGTCACATGAATAATAAATAGGCAATCCTCTAGTATCGGCAAATTCCAGTTTAGGAACATTTCGTCCTCCTGCATACCAAAGCTCAATATTATGTTCTCTTGGTCGGATTGGACGTTTTAGGAAATCAATGTTTTCACAAAGCACGATGCATTTGGGGTTACTACATTCAAGCACGTATTTGTATTGTTGATCTCGTTCATCTGCCAGCCTCTCAATGCCAAGTAATTGCTTTACAGGGTCAATTAGAGAATCATGATCTTTAAGATACTTCTCGTTTTTAAAAAACATTAAAGATACTCCACGTTGGCTTTCTTCAGCCTCAATAATTTGATTACGTATTGCCAGTAACTCGCCCGTTTGCATGCGTTGTTCGATATCCATCAGGATTTTGATATCCGCCTCCTCAAAGCGGGTTTGAGGCTTTATGAATTTATGTTTTTCCAAGAAATCTCTGTACCGGATATAATTAGCCAGATGTTCTCGCTCGTAATATTCTCTGAACCCTGTCCCGACTGCAATCTCATCACCTTCATCTCTCAGTTCCTGAGTTGAGTTTAATAAATATTTAATCAAAGAATCCGTCATCAAGGACCGTTTCTTAGATGTTCGGCCCTCGTGATAGATTTGTGAAAGACTTGTTAATGCAACCCAGTTCATTTGATCTTTTGTGCGGCTAAGTATATTTGTAAATCATCTTTTTCTTCACTCGTTTTATAATAACTCTTAGGAACAGGATAATTGATATCCTTGTTATCCTTACCCTTGATTAAATGGTGTAAATACCAGCTTTTCCCGATTTCCGAACCGTAAGGACGGGGTGTCATTGTCAATAGTTGATATCCGAACTCTTTTGCGATTTTTGGAAACATATTGAAATTAGCGTTGTCGAGATTGGCTGTTTCTTCAAGAATAACGAACTTTATCCCTGGCCTTTCCTCATCCTGCACTTTTGAAAGTCGTCCGATCCCGAGAAGAATAATGGAAGCATAAGTTTCACCTGTGCTGCCGGGTATCTCAACATTGTTTTCGTCAGTGAGGCTTACTGACAGCTTAAAGTAGGACTTGGGATTCAGCAGGTCTGCCAAATGAATTGTTTTTGTATTCCCGGTTACTTGCTTGAAGAAATCCTCTACAAAGCTCTCTAGACTATTTCCGAGTTGAAGTTCTCCTGTCTTAAAAACCTTCCTAGCTCCGGATTTCAGTTTCTCCAACCATTCAATATTAAAGAGTGTTTCCTCCTCGAAATTTACCTTAAAATAGTAATACTCACTGATTTTTTTTCCTTTAAAGAAAGTATTGAGATGCTTGATCACATTTTCATATTGGCTGTATTTTGCCGCTGTACTGGAAAACACCTTCATCATTGTCTCATACAGCGTATCCATCATTTTTACTCGTTCCAGATTTGCGGTTTCCAGATGTGGGGTGATTCTATCCAGATGTCC